>JAJEHF010000114.1 GCA_022823865.1 Bryobacterales bacterium | reverse complement strand
CGCTGTCGCCGGCGACGCCACCTCCAGCACGAAATCCGGTGCCTTGCCCTCTTCCCAGATCCGGTACGAACGGCGATTCTCACGACTCACCCCGAACACCACCTGCACGTCCGGCTGCAGCCAGGCATTGTTGTCGTCACGCCGGTAGTACAGCGCCAGTTCCATGGCCACCAGCACGTCCGGGCGCTCCCGGAAGTGGCTCCGCAAGGCCGCCGCCGCTTGCAGCACAGCATCGCCGTGCGAGATGCTCTGTGCGATCCAATTCCGTTCTGGGTATTCGATTTCGCCCGGCTTCGCAGGCGCCTCGGCAACGGCTGTGGCCGGCCCAGCAGATTCGGGGTCTGTGGCGGTCGTGAGGGCCATGTCGCAAGGGGCAGCGCTTGAACGCGCCGCCTTGCGATGATACTAGCACCGTGCCGGGGCGCGTCCACTGACCTGCCGCTGTCGTGACGCGAGCTTGATTTCCAGCGCTGCTCGCGCCCAGAGCGACGCGGCGCGCAGCTTGCCACTGCGCTCTGACCAGAGCGCCCGCCGTGCGCCAAGCTCAGCCCCCAATCACACCCGGCGCGAGTGGATCCGCGCCTTGGAGCCAGATGCAACTAAGCGTGATTGTGCTGGCTTGTGCGAGCGGACTCACGGAGCGAACGGCGGTGAGCGCCGGGGCCAAGCTTGGGCAGCTACAGGCCAGCTCGCGCCGCTCTGCGGGCATCGGGTCAGGCGCTGTAGTCGACATGCCCGCCGAGCGAGGGTCTCGAGGAAGTTGGCGGGAGGCTATGCCCCGTTTCGACCGGGAGATCGAACGCTTCGGACAAGGAGCGTCAATGTCATAATCTCACCGTAAACCTGACTCGCTTGTAAGCGTTACGAGGAGGCAAGGAGTCTAGGCCTGAAGCGGCCCGGCCCAGGGAATCGGACCTAGTGCGTCAATCTTCCAGCAACTCGCTCAGCGTGAACAGCGCCTCGAAATCGCAGCCCAAATCGGCGAACTTAGCGGCAGCTCCCTGCTCGCGATCCACGAGGCAGCACACACCGAGCACTTCCATGCCGGCCTCTCTGGCCCGCTCGATTGCCTGCACACTCGAGTTTCCGGTGGTGCAAACGTCTTCGAGCACGACGCAGCGGACACCCTGGGTGCTCGCAAGGCCCTCCACGTAGCGCTTTCGCCCGTGGCCCTTCTCCGCCTTGCGGACTACGAAGGCATCCACCGGAGAACCGGTCCCGTGAGACGCATGTGCGACTGCACACGAGACCGGGTCGGCACCCATGGTGAGGCCCCCGACGGCCTGCGGCCGCCAGCCGCGCGCAAGGATCCGATCCAGCAGTAGGCGACCAATCAGCGGCATGGCCTCGCCGCGCAGCGTGGTGAGCCGGCAGTCCACATAGATACTGCTCGTCGCGCCCGATGCGAGCACGAAGGAGCCGCGCAGGACGGAGTGCTGGAGCAGCAAGGCCTTGAGACGCTCGCGGTCTCCTGCTGCTGCCATTGGGCCTAGATCCTAGTACGAGTGAACTTGCTGCAAGTAGCCGTCGTAATTGCGCCGCACCTCGCCCAGCGAATCGCCGCCGAACTTCTCTAGAAATGCAGCAGCAACGGCCAATGCGACCATCGCCTCGCCGATCACGCCCGCCGCCGGGATGACAGCGACATCGGAGCGCTCGTAGGCAGCGCTGGCAGGCTCCCGGGTGGAAAGATCCACCGACTCGAGGGGACGCCGCAAGGTCGAGATCGGCTTCAGATAGCCGCGCACGACAACATCCTGGCCGTTGGTGATGCCGCCTTCCAATCCTCCCGCAGTGTTGGAACCGCGAGTGAACTCCCTCGCTTCCCGGTCGTAGTGGATCGTGTCCTGCACTTTCGAACCGGGCGAAGCCGCCGCTACAGCTGCAGAGCCGATCTCGACACCCTTGACGGCCTGCATCGAGACGATCGCTTGCGCCAGTCGACCGTCCAACTTGGAATCCCAGCTCACATGCGAGCCCAGGCCGATGGGCGCGCCGCGAACGACAACCTCGAACACGCCCCCGCACGTGTCCTTCGTACGGATCGCTTCGTCGACCACTGCCTTCATGCGCTGCTCGACGTCCGGATCGACACAGTTCAGCAAGACCTCGTCCTTCGCCGCTAGCGCCTGCAGTTCCGTCCAAGTGGCTCGGCGTCCGAGCTTGACGTCGCCGACGGCTACGACATGGCTGAGCACCTCGATGCCGAATTCGGACAGCAGCAGCTTGGCGAAGGCACCCGCCGCCACGCGGGCGGCCGTCTCACGGGCACTGGCCCGCTCCAAGATGTAGCGCGCCTCGGGATAGTTGTACTTGATCGCGCCGGCCAAGTCGGCATGTCCCGGGCGAGGGCGGTGAACCGGCCTGGCGTGCTCGCTCGACCCCTCGTAGTCCTCGACGGGCAGCGTCTCGGTCCAGTTCTTCCAGTCTCGGTTCTGGAGCAAGATCGCAATGGGAGAGCCGATCGTGCAGCCGTGGCGAACGCCGGAGACGATATGTGCCTTGTCCGTCTCGATCTTCATCCGGCCGCCGCGGCCGAAGCCCTGCTGTCGGCGCCAGAGGTCGCGATTGATGCGCTCTAGGTCGACCGGCACTCCCGCAGGCATGCCGGAAAGGGTCGCGACGAGCGTCTCGCCATGAGACTCGCCTGCTGTGACGAAACGCAGCATCCGGGGAGGCGGAAGGGGCGGAGAGGGAAGTTTCTATTATAGGCAGCAGGCGATGCGGAGCCTGATCGGCATCCACGCAGTGGCAGCGGCCGTGCGATCGGCTCAGGGCTCAGGCTCTGGCCTGCAGCGCGTCATCGTCGCCCAAGGCACGCGCAACAGCCGCCTAAAGGCGGTGATCGACGATTGCCGGAAGGCTGGTATTCCAGTGCGATTCGAGCCAAAGGCGGCACTGCGGAGGGTCGCCGGAACCGACGCCCACCAGAACATCATCGCGATCACGTCCGGGGAACGCTACCGGACGATCGAGGAGGTCTTGGAGAACGCCTCCGACCTGTCCATGGTCGTATTGCTGGATTCCGTCCAGGACCCGCACAACCTTGGAGCCATCATCCGCTCGGCCGATGGCGCGGGGGCGACGGCTGTGGTGATTCCAGAGCGCCGCTCGGCGAGCCTCACGGAAGCGGCCGCCAAGGCGGCCTCAGGCGCCTTGGAATCCATTCCTGTCGTGCGCGTCAAGAATCTGGGCCGGGCGCTCGACCAGCTCAAGGAGTCCGACTTCTGGATCTACGGTTTCGACGCGGAGTCCACCGCTGACTATGATGCCGTCGAGTACGCAGACCGCTGCGCTCTAGTGATGGGCGGAGAGAGCCGCGGACTGCGCGAGAAGGTCGCGGAGCGGTGCGATTTCCTGGTCCGCATTCCGCTGGCAGGCGCCGTCTCGTCGCTGAACGTATCTGTAGCGGCCGGAATCGCGCTATTCGAGGTCGGGCGGCAGCGGCGCTCGCAGGGCCAGATCGAGACTAGACGACGCACTTGAGTGCCGCACGCCGTGCGAAGGCACACGGCGAAGGTCGAGTTACTCGGCCAGTTCCCCGCAGAGTCCATAGCGCGCCGCTGCTGGCGCCTTGCCGTAGACAACGGTAGCTCCGCGAAACCCTCGGAGGCGCTCACCCGAACTGTGCGCAATTTTCAGTTGCCAAGAATGCGCAATCGTTGCCATTTACAGTCGGTGTCTTAGGGCGGTTCCCACGCTGGCCGGGGCACCTACGCATGTCAACGCGTCGGCCGGTCCGCCAAGACCGTCGTGCGCCGTCGGACGCGTCGCATGCGATGACGGAACTTTCCTTGTGTTTTAGAATTCTACAAGGATATACTTAATTATGTAAGGCGAATGGACATAAGGTAATGATCGAATCTGGCATTACGGCGAAGGGGCAAACTACGCTTCCCAAGGCTGTTCGGGAAGCGCTTGGCGTGGGGGCCGGTGACCGGGTGCGTTACGTCATTGCGGACGGCGAGGTGCGGATCTTGGCCGTGCGGCCAGTCGGCAGATTGTTCGGAGCCCTTCGGCACGACGGACCGCCGGTGACGTTAGAGCAAATGGAGAAGGCCGTGGCCGATGGAGCGGCTCAGGAATGATCGCGCTGGACACGAACGTACTCGTCAGGTATCTGGTGTGCGACGACCGACAGCAGGCGGAAGCGGCTCGGACCTTGCTGGAATCCCTCACGGCCGAGCGACCCGGTTTCGTCTGCCGTGAAGTCACTGTCGAACTCGTGTGGGTGCTTGAACGGGCCTACGGCTTCAATCGCTATCAAGTCGCGGACATCGTGGAAGAACTTCTATCCACCGACAGTCTTGTATTCGAGGCCCAAGACGACGTGGCGCGAGCTGCGCTCCGCTATCAGAACGCCTCCGCGGGATTCTCCGACCTGATGATCTCTGGCGCCGCGCGTCGATCAGGAGCGCATCCTCTTTACACCTTCGACAAGAAGGCCGCCCGGCTCGAGGGCGCGGTGCTAATTCCAACGGGCAGCGTCTGATGCCGTTCCCTCTCTAATCTGCCAGGAACACAATCGTATAATCCGGGGATGCGAATCGCAGAAGGCTACATCATCGAATTCGACGCGGAAATGGCAAACACGCGCCGGATCCTCGAACTTGTGCCCGAGGCCCTGCTCGACTACCGGCCTCATCCAAAGTCGATGAACATGGCCCGCCTGGCCGGCCACATCGCCGAAATGGGGGCATGGGGCACCTCGACAGCCAAGCTCGACAGCCTCGATATCAGTCCAGTCGACGGACCAGCTTTCGAGCCATACTTCGCCGAGACAACTTCCGCGCTGTTGGACTTCTTCGACAAGGCCACCGCCGGCGCGAGGGAAGCGATCTTGGAGCTAAGCGACGAAGCAATGCTCAAGCCTTGGACGCTGAATCGCGCTGGCCAAGAATTGTTCACAATGCCCCGCATCGCGGTTTTGCGCACGATGATCCTGAGTCACATCATCCATCACAGGGCGCAGCTCGGCGTATACCTGCGCATCAACGACATACCGATCCCCGGCATGTACGGTCCGTCGGCCGACGACGCCCCGCCAAGCTAGCGCCCGCGATCGCTGGGCTTGCTTGGGCGTTCACGCTTGATCGCCAAGGCCGGGCAGCGTCCAAGTGCTGGCCAGCCGGACTGTTAGCAAGCGTGGCACTGCTACGCTGATCAGCACGGAGCCTCTTGCGTGGCCCGATCCCTAAAGCTATCGCTGACCTCGTGGATGCTCCTGGCGATGGTGTCGGGGGCGTGCCTGGGCTTGCTCGCTCCTCAATGGGGCGATCGACTGGAATTCCTCAGCACGATCTTCCTGCGGCTGATCCGCTCGATCATTGCGCCGGTGCTGGTCGGCGTTCTGTTGCGCGCAATTGCAGGGGCCGGGAGCCTTGGCTCCCTCGGTCGCCTCGGCTGGAAGTCCGTCGCGTGCTTCGAGACCGCGACGACGATTGCACTTCTGCTGGGCTGGTTTGCCGTTGAATTGACGCAGCCGGGCGCGGGCTTCGCCCTGGAGTCTGCGGCTCCCGCCGCAGCGGCGCCGGACACACCACTGGCCGAAGCTCTGGAATCGGCCGTCCCTACGAGCATCGTGGACGCGTTGGCCCGCGGCGATGTGGTCCAGATCGTAGTCTTCTGCTTCCTGTTCGGGATCGCTTGCCTATCCGTCGGCAAGAAGGCCCGTCCGGTGGTGGAGTTTGCCGACGCTCTCGCCGAGGTGGCGTTCCGCTATACCGCCTACGTGATGTATCTGGCGCCCCTGGCAGTGTTCGCGGCTGCAGCCAACGCCTTCGCTCACGGCGGCGAAAGCGCCCTGGAGGGCCTGGTCGCGTTCTCGGCAGTGGCGTGGGCGACTCAGACCCTGTTCCTGGCTGTGATCTTAGTGGGGGCCTTGGTTGTATTCCGCGTGCCCGTCGGACGCTTCGCCCGCTTCTCCCGCGAGCCGTTCCTGATCGGATTCGCGACGACTTCCAGCGCGGCGGCGCTGCCGCAGACATTGGAGAAGATAGAGCGTTTCGGCGTGCCGCGCCGGATTCTCGGCGTGGTCGCCCCGCTGAGCCTGAGCCTGAACCTGAACGGGAGCACGATTCACCTCGGCATGGCAACGCTGTTCGTAGCGCAGGCAGCCGGAATCCAACTCTCGCTGGAGCAGCAGCTGGTGATGCTGCTCACGCTGAAACTGACAAGCAAGGGAGTGGCCGGCGTGCCGCGGGCGAACTTCGTGATCTTGGCAGCCGTGTTCGAGGCCCACGGCCTGCCAATGGAAGGCCTGGCTGTATTGCTGGGAATCGACGCGCTGATCGATCCGATCCGCACCAGCGTCAACGTCGCGAGCCACTGCGTTGCGCCGGTGGTTGTGGCGCGGTGGGAGGGAAGCTCATTCGACGAGGGCAGCGGCCCTGCCGATGCAGACGGGCCCCTGCCGTAGCCGATTCGCGATCAGGACGCCCTAATCGAGCCTTACTGCGTCATCCACTGCTGTCGCCTCGGCCACTTGGGGCCGTCCTCGAAGAACCTCACGCCCGTGCCGATCCGGTCATAGTCGCCAAGCTCCTCGCGCCCTGCGTCGGCCAAGGCCGTTAAGCGTTCCACTACTTCAGGATGGTCGGCAGCAACATTGGTGGTTTCGCCGATGTCGGACTCAAGGTTATACAGCTCCAGCTCGGTGACCGGCTCGAGCAACTCGCCCAAGAAGGCGCCGGCCTTGGACAGCAGCCACTCCGATTCGTCGCGGCCCGGCCGGGGAAACACCAGCTTCCAGGGGCCGCTACGCACCGCGTCCAGATGTGTCTCCCGGTAGTAGTAGAACGCCTCGTGCGGGCTTTTCGCTCCCGGCTCGCCCCGCATCAGAGGGCCGATGTCCCGTCCGTCCAGGGTGCGGTCGGCGGGAAGCTCCGCGCCAGCCATTTGGATGAACGTGGGCAGCAGGTCCATCGTGGTGGCGACTTCCGCCGATTCCGTTCCGGCGGGAACGTACCCCGGCGCCCACATCACCGTGGGAACGCGGATGCCACCCTCCCACGTCGTGGCCTTCTCTCCCCGTAGCGGCCCGGATGATCCCGCGTGCTCGGTAATCGCAGCCGTGTACTGCGGCAACGAGTGATTGCTCCACGGCCCGTTGTCTGACGTGTAAACCACGATCGTGTTCTGATCGAGCCCCAGCTCGGCGAGCAGGTCGACGATCTCGCCGGTGCTGGCGTCAAGCTCCTCGATCACGTCTCCGTACAATCCGCGCTCCGAGCGGCCCTCGAAGGGCTCGGTGACGCCCAGCACCACGTGCGCCATGGTGTGGGCGATGTAGAGGAAGAACGGCCCGTCCTTGTTTCGCCTGATGAACGCCAGGGCATCGTCGGTGTACCGCCGCGTCAGGTCATCGACTCCGGCAGTCTCTTGGATGCGCTCCTCATCGCGGTAGACCCAGCGGACCTCGCCGCTGTCGTTCGCGCCCACCACGCCGAACCAATAGTCGAACCCTCTCCGCACTGGGTTCAGTTCCGGCTTGAAACCGCGGTGGCGCTGCGTGATGTCCACCTTGCCGATCATGCCCGTGGCGTAGCCAGCCTCCTGCAGCACCTTGGGCAGCAGGATCTCCTTCTCGTGCACGTACGGGAAGGTGTTCTTTTCGTTGCCGTACTCTCCGACGCGGATCGGGTAGCTGCCAGTCAGCAGGGCAGTGCGCGACGGGCCGCAGACCGGCTGGGCGTAGAAATCCGTGAACCGCATGCCCTCGCGGGCCATCTGATCGATGCGCGGCGTCTTGAAATCGGTCGCGCCGAAGCAACCCAGATCGCCGTAGCCCTGGTCATCGGCGAAGACGATGATGAAGTTCGGACGCTGATCGGTCTCGGGCGGGGGTGAGCCGCAGCCCACCATGCAAAGCGCCGCTAGCAGGGCGGACAGGTTCGTTCTCAGACGCATCGTTGCACTCCTTGATTCGGCCGGCGCTGGCTCACCCGGCTCCTACTTGCCCTTGAGGCCAAAGCAATAGACCGCCGAGTCATAGTCCACTGTATAGACTTGCCCCTCGGCGATAGCGATGCCGCTGAAGTGCACCCAAGTGCCCATGGCGTCGCCACTGTTATAGAGTTCCTCCCCGGTCCGAGCATCCAGCGCGTGCAGGACGGCGGGTTGGGTGTTCTCGGTCTGGCGTTTTTCCACCGAAGTGCGCTGTTCGGTGTTCTCCCCGTTGGCCAGGACGAACGCCAGTCCGTTCGCCAACGCCACCGGTTCCGGCACCTTCAGGTTGCCCGAGATCCACGCCGGAGTGAGCTCGGGCTTGCCCGTGACTGGGTTCTCGGTCACTTCGAACGCCATCACGCTGCCGTCGGAGATCGGACCATAGGAGCGCGGAAACTCCGGCGCCTCCTTTGACGGCGGGCCGTACACGGGCGCATACACCCAGCGCCGCCCCTGCTCGTCGGCCCACGTCGAAAGGCCGCCCCAGATTCCGTAGGAACCGATGTCCTTGGGATCATTGCCGAGCCTGATCCCCTCCAGCAGCGGCGTCTGGTGGTCGCGCCCGCCCAGCAGGTCGGCATCCAGCAGGTAGATCACGCCCTCCTTGGCGCCGGCCGCAAGGATGTTGTAGCCCTTCCACCCGAACCAGACGGGGCTGGCCGAGCCGAAATCCAGGTCAAGCTCGTACAGCTCCCAGTGATTGCGAGGCAGGAAATAGTCCACCAGCGAGAGGTCGTCCAGCGACGCCGCGACCACCGCGTTGGAATAGTCCCCCGCCCTGGCGTCGAACGGCCCGTCCGCGGTCGAGCCGTAGACGCGCCCGTTCTCGCCGACGACCGGGCCGCCCCTGCCCCAGATCCCGCCCGTTGAGGTGTTGGAGAGCAGGCGCTGGCGCACCACCGGGCTGTGCCGGTCGCTGATGTCAATGGAATAGAACCCCGAAAGGCTGCCTCCGCAGCCCTGGGCAAGCGTCGTGTAGATCGTGTCGCCGACGAGGTTCAGGCTCCAGTTCTTGGAAAACGCCGGAACAAACTGCACCGGCCCATAGCGGACCTTGCCGCTGCCCATGTCCAGCCCCCACAAGGCGCCCGATTCGGCAATGGTGTACAGGATGCCGCTGCGCACATCGAGAGTCGGCGTGGCGTTGACTCCGTTCGGACAGTAGACGCTGCCTTGCAGGCCATTGTTCGTGGGCAACTGGTACAGCGTCGGCTTCCAGTCCCAGAGCTGCTCGCCGCTAGCGGAATCGAGGGCGAACACACCGCCCTGCTTGCCTGCCACGTACACCACGTCGCGGACGCCAAGCCGCGTCGAGACGCCCGTGCCGACCACCGGTGCCGTCAGCGAGACCAGATACTCAGATTCGTCGTCGACCTCGGTCTTCCACTTCAGCTCCAAGTTTCCGACGTTCTCGGGGCCGAGCGTTCTCTCGGAGCGCGCCCAGCCAGTGCGCGCCGGATCGTAGCCGAACGTGGGCCAGTCGCCGGCCGCCGCCCCATCGGCGAGACCCAGCGCAAGGCAGATCGGCACCAGCAGTGCAGCCAGCTTATGCATCGCGTCTTACCGCTACATATGCTATGAGAATTCCGCGCCTGCCAGTCGAGGCAATCGCCGGGCCGACCCGGACCTGACTCAATCGGAGGAACGGACAGCCGGCCGCGCTTCGCCTCCGATGTGAAAGATCAGTTGCTTCGGCCGGCCATCTGCGGCAAGTTCGAATTCGACGGTGGCGGCGGTCCAGCGCAGCGAGAATTCCGTTTTCGAGTGGGGTAGCAGCTCCAGCGGCGGCAGCAAGCCGAACGTGGCGTACAATGTCGCGCCGTCGCGCTTGATCACCGTCGGCAGTCCCCTGCCTTGGCTGTAGGTGCCGACGTAACGGTCGAGCATCATCGGTGTCATCGTCATCAGCGGCTTTGTCTGGTGGCGCCCCGGGCCGGGCCTCGGCTCCTCTTCCAGTTCGCGGACCCAAATGTTGCGGTACAGGACAGGATTGCCGTGATCCTGCAATTGCAGCGGCAAGCGGTCAGGGTGGGACGCGTAAGGGAGGTGTTGCAACCACGACGTGGGACCCCACGCCTTGGAGCTGTCCTGGATCAATACGCCGTTGTGGAATACCGTCAGGCGAGCGGGCTGCGCGACCGAGCCGTCAGGCTGGAACCGCGGCCGTCGGAAGACGATATCGTAGGCCTGCCATTCGCCCGCGGGGCGACTGGCATTCACCAGCGGCGGGTACTGGCCGTACAGGGCTCCGGCCTGGCCGTCGGCATAGGTGACGTTCTCGAAGGAATCGAGCACTTGGATCTCGTACTTGCTCATCAGAAAGACCCCGCTGTTGCCGCGACCCTGGCCCTTGCCGCGACCCGGTGTCGGCGCGGCCCATTCGAGGTGCAGTTGAATGTCCCCGAAGCCATCGCGCGTGAAGACCGGACCCCCGCCCGGCACGGCCGCGAGATTGCCGTCCTTGATGATCCACTTGGCCGGGCCTCCGTCGGCAGCCATCCACTTCGACAGATCCGTGCCGTCGAAGAGGACGATCGCGTCAGACGGGGGCTTCACCGGCAGCTGCATCTGGGAAACGACCTTGCGCGGCACGGGCCGCGTCATGTCGTGAATCTTCCAGCGCGCCGGCGACTGGGCAGCCAGGGATGGTGCCAGCCAAGCTGTGGCGACGATGAGGGAGAGAACTGGGATTCGTGTCTGCATCGGAAATTGTGAACCTCGTTAGATTCTAGCCGCAGAAGCCCGGCAGCCGGACCTCAAGGCGACAGCCGCCCGCGACTTCCCGTCACCGATCTTCGCTAGTCGACAAACAAGAACTCGTTGCTGGCTAGCATGGCTCGCAGCCAGCCGGCGCGCTTCTGCTCTTCTGCGCCGCTGGCGGCGGCAAAATAACTCGCGGCTTGCTCGATGTCCCGCTCGCTCGGCGGGCGGGCAAAGATGGTTTCCGCGGCGCTCTCCAAGAACGTGTCACGCCCCCGCGACCCGGCGCTCCATCGCTCCGCGATGGCCTGGGCCTGCTCGTGCACGAACTCGGAGTTCATCAGGTACAGGGCTTGCAGCGTGGTGGTGGTCGACTTGCGCTCGCTTAGCGGCAGGTTGCCGTCTGGCCCGTCGAACAAGTCCAAGTACGGATTCTTCTGGATCCGCCCCTGCATGATGTACACCGAGCGCCGGTTGGTCGGGAAGTACTCTGTGAACGGTTCGTGCTGGCGGTAGAAGTAGGTCCTGCGGTGCGGGAAGGGATGCCGCCCGCCCCTAGAGAGATCCAGATCTCCGCTAAAGGCCAAAATCGAATCGCGGATCTGCTCGGCATCAAGGCGTCTGCGGTTGAAGCGCCAAACGAGCCGGTTCTGGGGATCCTTGTCAAAGTTCGGTTGGCTGTCGGCGCTGACCTGCCGATACGCCTTCGATTCGACGATCAAGCGGTGCACGGCCTTGACCGACCAGCCGCTGTCCATGAAGTAGCGTGCCAAGTAATCCAGCAGTTCCGGGTGTGTGGGAGGCGTGCCGCGCACGCCGAAATCGCTGGTCGTACTCACCAGTCCGGCACCGAAATGGTGATGCCAAATGCGGTTGACCATGACGCGAGCAGTGAGCGGGTTGTCCTCGTCGGCGATCCAATCAGCTAGCAGAGCGCGCCCGCTGCCCTCGTAGCTCGGAGGCACCTTGGCACCGCCAAGGATCTGCAAGAAACCACGGCGGACTTCGGGACCCTTCGAGCGCGCATCGCCCGCCTGCTGGATCTGTGCGTCCTTGCCCACGCCCTCGGTGACGGCGTAGGCCGTCTCCAGCGGAGGCTCGGTCCGGGCGAAGACCGCGCGCTCGGCGCGGAGTTCCTGCAGTTCGTCCCAGACGACGATCCGGTTGCGTCCGGGCGTGGTGATCAGCTTGTTCTGGAACGACTGGTACTCGCGAAACTTCTCTCGTTCCCGGTCATTCCAGTACGTGATCCCTTGCTCGTACTCGGCCATGACCTCGCGGGCCTTGTCCGCGCCGACGCGGTACACGAAGTTGCTGCGGTAGGGCAGGTGCTCGGCACCGGGGAACGCAAAGACCGAGCTGTCGAGAATCCCGTAGAGAGCGTAGTAGTCGGCGGTGGGGATTGGATCAAACTTGTGGTCGTGGCAGCGGGCACACTGCACGCTCAGGCCGAGGAAGGTCTTGCCAAGGTTGTCGATCGTGTCCTCGAGGGTAATGTGGCGCAGGCGGTGCGGGCTGACCCCGATGCGGCGCGAGATCGCCAGGTAGCCGGTGGCGACGATCCTGCTCCACCGCTCGGGCTCGCTGTCCGTTGGCAGCAGGTCGCCCGCGATCTGCTCGCGGATGAAGTCGTCGTAGGGCTTGTCTGCCTGGAATGCGTCGATGACGTAATTCCTGTACTTGTAAGCCTCCGGGACTGGAAAATCCCCCGAATCGCCGGCCGTGTCGGCATAGCGCACCAAGTCCAGCCAGTGGCGGCCCCAGCGCTCTCCGTAGCGCGGTGACCGCAGGAGGCGCTCGACCAAGTCGGCATAGGCCGTCTTGGAATCATCGGCCAAGAAGTCGCTAATCTCCTGTGGTGTCGGCGGCAACCCGGTCAAGTCGTACGTCACTCGCCGGATCAGGGTGCGCTTGTCGGCGAGCCGAGACGCCCTCAGGCCCGCTTGCTCCAAGCGCGCGAGCAGGAAGCGGTCAATGGCGTTGGCCGAGTCGTCGGCGCCTGCCGGAGCCGGCACCGCGCCCCGCCGCAGCGGCTGGAAGGCCCAATGCTGGCGGTGCTCTTCGCTGATTTCGTATGGCTGGAGCCCTTCGCTGCCGTCCGCCCAGGCCGCCCCGTCTGCGATCCACTGCGCGATGTCGTCCGCCTCGTTGGCCGGCAGGGGCTCCGTCGGCGGCATTTTCAGATCGTGCTGGTAGCGGACGGCCTTGACCAGCAGGCTGGCGTCTGCATCGCCCTTGACCAGCGCAGGGCCCGACTTGCCGCCCTTGAGCAGACCCTCTAGCGAGTCCATGCGCAGGCCGCCTTGCGGCTCTGTCAGGTGGCAGCCGAGGCACTTTGACTCCAACACGGGCTTGACGCGCGCCTGGAAGAACTCCCGCGGAGACATCGGCCACGGCGCCCCCATCGCGATCCATTGCTCGAGCGCTTCAACGTCGTGGGCTGCAATCCTCTGGCCTGCCGGCGGCATGCCCATGCGCCCCTTGATCCCCTGAACGGCGTGCAGCAGGATACTGCCCTCCGGATCCCCGGGAACGATGGCCGGGCCGGACCGCCCACCCGCGAGCAACCCGGCGCGCGAATCGAGACGCAGACCCGCCGTAGCGTTCTCGGCATGGCAGCCGTAGCAGCGGCCGGCGAGCACCGGGCGCACCTTGGATTCGAAGAACTCCGCTTCCGGCGTCGCTGCCGCCAGCTGCGCGAGCGCTAGGAGCGCCGTCGGCCAAATACGCATCTCGGTAACATTCTACAGTCACAAGTTCGTGCCGACGCCAAGCTCTGCGGGGTTACGGCACAGCCATGGCCGACGAGGGGGCTCGATGGCAGGCCGGATATAGTAGTCCCACAGCTATCCTCAATACTGCCGATGCCGAAACATTCGACCCGCCGCCAGTTCGCCAAGAGTTCCGCCGCTGCGCTACTGGCATCCTCGCCCGCCCTGTGGGGCTGCAGGGACACCGCCACGGGGCTGGCAGGCCCAACGCCGGTGAGCGGCTCCGCCCACGCCGGGCACGAACTCCCGGGCCGCGACCGGGTGTTTGTCCCGCCCAGCTGGGGTCCGTCGAGCCGGAGACGCTTCGATGGCAAGAACGTCATCGTCCTGATGCTGGACAGCTTCCGCTGGGATCATCTCGGCGCCTTCGGCAATTCCAAGGCACCCACGCCGAACTTGGACAAGTTCGCGGGCGAATCGACATTCTTCACGCACTCCTACCCGGAAGGCCTGCCGACCGTGCCCGTTCGCACCAGCTTGCTCACCGGGCGCTTCACCTATCCCTTCCGCCGCTGGCAGGTGCTCTATCCCGAAGATCACCCTCTCTTGCCAGAGATCCTCTGGAGCGAGGGCTTCCGCACCGGCCTGGTCAGCGACACATACCACCTGCACAAGCCCTCCTACGGCTTCTCGCGGGGATTCGACGATGTCAAGTGGCTGCGCGGCCAAGAGCAAGATCCGTATGTGCGCGATCCAGCGATCATCGACTCGATCGATGTCTCAAGTCGGTTCAAGCCTCGCGGGATGCGCGAGAACGAAGAGCGCGAGACCCGGACTTATCTCGCTAACCGCCACGATTGGAAGACCGACGAGGATCACTTCACTCCGCGCATCATGCGCTCGGCGGTGGAGTGGCTGGAAGAGCAGCCTCGCAAGGAAAATCTCTTTCTGTGGGTCGACAACTTCTGCCCGCACGAGCCGTGGGATCCACCGGAGAGCTATCTGCGACAGGTAGACCCTGGATTCGCCGACTGGGCCGTGCGCAATATCTGCCCGGTACCGGGAGACAGCGACGGCTATCTGGACGCCGAAGAACTGCGCCAGGTGCTGGCACTCTATGCGGCGGTCATCCGTTTTGTCGATGCGTGGGTGGGCTACTTCCTCGATGAAGTCAAGCGCATGGGCATGTTCGACAACACCATGATCGTGGTCTTGACGGATCACGGCGAGCCGTTCGGCGATCACGGCATCGTGCGCAAGGTAAGGCCGTGGGGCTACGAAGAGCTGGCCCGGACGTTCCTGATGATCCGTGACCCCTCGGGCAGCGGGGTGGATCGGGTCGGCTCCTATGTCCAACAGACTGACGTCACGGCGACCATCCTCGACTGGCTGGGAATCGACAGGCCCTCCCACATGACCTCCGAGAGCCTGATGCCGCTGATCCTCGGCCAGCAGGAGAAGATCCGCGACGAGTCGGTGTGCTGCCACTACAACGAGAGCATCTCCATCCGACACGACGAGTGGAGCTATCACTGGTTCGTCGAGTACCAACTACATCTTGAGGTATCCCGCCGGTAGGGAACCGGTGCCTGCCAGGCAGCCATGGAGGCTGCCTTGCAACCGCATGCAAATGCAACGACCAAGCTCGACCTAGAGAACCATCCCACGCGGCTCGAGGCCCAGGTGGCCTACCTGAAGGGGCTCGACGCGCTCTCGCGGGATCCGGAGGTCCGCCCCGGCCGCGTCCACTGGCTGCGGCAGCAGAAGCCCGTCGCGATGAACGACGAGGGCTGGGTCTTGGTCGCCTATCCGACCGAGACGGAGGAACGGCTGGCGCACGCCAACGAAGCGATGGTGCGCCTTGGCCACCGCCTTCGCGCCATCGGGGCCGCAAAGGGCGTGCTAACTGTGGCCGTCGGAGATGCGAACGAGTCCGGCGCGGCCAAGGACGGCGAGGCGCGCAAGGGGCGGGCGCGCCGCGACGAGCGCGAGCCCTGGGAGCGCCGGCCGGTCTACATGCCGGCCTTCCTCATCGCGACGACCCTGCCGCACTCGGACCCGAAGTGCTCCGAGTTCACCCGCGCAAACGGCAAGGTGAGAACGACGCTCGTCTCGACAAAGCAAACGGGACTGCCGTTCGGCGTCTACCCGAGGCTGATCGTGATCCATCTGGCGACGGAAGCAGTCCGCACGCAGCGCCGCAGCTTGCGGCTGGGTCGCTCGGCCAACGAGCTGCTGGGTCGGATGGCGATCTCGAACTCCGGCGGCAGCCGCGGCCAAGCCGCGCGGGCCCGCGACCAGCTGGACCGCCTCTGCGCGACCCAGTTCGTCACGACGCACCTCTCCAACTACGGGGGGTGGAAGGTGGACGTCGCAGACAGTTGGCTGGAGAAGACAGAGGATGGCCTGATGGTCGGGCTCTCCGAGCGGTTCTTCGAGCAGGTCACTAGGTCGGCGGTCCCGCTCGACCCGCTGATCCTGCGCCAGCTCCGGCCCTCCCCGCTGTCGATCGACATCTACGGCTGGCTCACCTACCGCATGCCGACTGTGGAGCGGCCGACGGCGATTCCGTGGGCGAGCGTCGAGAGGCAGTTCGGATCGGAGTACCGCCACCAGCGGCAATTCCGGTGGCGCTTCCGCCGGTGTCTCGACCGTGTCCGGGAGTGCTGGCCCGGAGGCCCCGGCATCGAGGTGCAAGAGAAGCGCGTCGTGCTGATGCCGGGGCCGCCATCCGTGCCGAGCAGGATGGAACGCTCCAACGCGAAGCGGGGCTGAAGCCCAAAGTTTGCGCTGATTCTGTGACGCTTTTTTGTGGCTCACGATTTGCGCTGATTCTGTGACGCCATTGCGCTGATTCTGTGACGCCTCTTGCGCTGATTCTGTGACGCTTTTGCGCTGATTCTGTGACACCGCTCCTTATATACGCCGGTAGTCCCTGAAATAGGCCGGTAGTTCAGCCTGTAGGTTGCGCGCTCTCATGGCGCTCTCCGGACACACACATCCTGTGGTCCAGCAGCGCCGGGGCGGTTGCGGCGCGAGCCGGAAGGGCCACAGGCCGCGGCGCGTTGCGCCGGGAGAGATCCCTCCGGGCGGTGCGGTTCCGGCCCTGCGGGGGATTGCCGCCGCGCGCGGGCGGGCGGCACCATGGCAGCAGCATGCGCAGACTTCGAACCTCGACCTCCGCGGCCCTGCGGCTGGCGGCGCTGCTGGCCCTTGCCGCGCTGCCGGCCTTCGCCACGGCCGGAAGCACCAACCCCTGGCAGACCGCCGTCACCAACATGCAGACCGCCTTCACCGGCCCGATCGGCCGCGGGCTCAGCCTGGTCGCGATCGTCGTCACCGGCCTGATGTTCGCCTTCGGGGAGCCGGGCGGCAAGAAGGCCCTGGCCGGGGTCCTGTTCGGCCTCTCGATGGCCATCGGCGCGGTCGGGTGGCTGACATGGCTGACGACCTGACGCGCGAGGCGCCGCGCAAGTGGGTCGCCTCCCAGGCCCTGAACCGGCCGCTGACGATCGCCGGCTGCGAGCGCACCTGGTTCATCCTCAACGGCATCTTCGCCTACGCCCTGTACACGGCCACCTACAGCCTCTCCTTCGGCGCGGCCGTCGGGGCGGCCGGCTACGCCCTCGGCGTGGCGGCCTGCCGCCAGGACCCGGCCATGCTGCGCATCGTCAAGGTCGCCCAGCGCTTCAAGCCGCGCTACGACCCTGCCAAGCGGCCCGCGCCGGACCCGGGGGTGCGGCTGGTCTGATGGGCGGGACGGCGGCAGCCGCCTTCCGCAAGGCGCACGGCGAGGCCGGCTCGCTGGCGGCCGAGATCCCCTACTGGGGCTGGCTGGAAGACGGGCGCACCTGCCTGACCCGGCGCGGCGAGCTGGTCAGCGTGGGGCGGCTGGATCCGCGCCCCACGGCCGGGCTGTCGGCCCCCCAGGTGGCGGCCACGGTCGAGCGCTGGGTGCGCCTGCTGGGCCAGCTCGACGAGCGCACGCGGCTGAGCCTGTTCGTGCTGCGCCGGCCGCTGCCGCCGGCCCCGGCCGGCGAGCGCGGCATCGCCGGCGAATCCGCCCGGGCGCGCGCCGAAGACCTCGGCCGGCGGCTGGCGCGGCTGGAGGTGTTCGCCGCCTGGGCGCGCGACCCGCGCCTGAAGCCGGCCCCGTCGGCCAACGGCGCCCCGGCCTGGCTGCTGCGGGCCAAGGCGATGTTCCAGCCCGGGCAGGAGGCGGCCTGGATCCGCTCCCACGTCGAGCAGGCGGCCGAGCAGCTGCGCCAGGACGTCGACGCCCACTGCCGTCTGGCCGAGGACCTCACCGCGGTGCGCTTGCTCGCCCCGGACGCGGCCACCGCCGTGCTTTCCGAGTTGGTCAACCGGCCCGGCATGCCGGCCCCGCCGGGCAGCGGCTCGGCGCTGCACCGCCGGCTGGCGCTGTCGGAGCTGGAGGCCGAGCGCCGCCAGCTGCGCATCGACGGCCAGGACGCGCTGGTCTACTCGCTGGCCGAGCCGCCCTCGGAGGCGGCCGCCGACCAGCTGCGCGAGCTGCTGCAGCTGCCCGCCACCATGACCGTGTCGTGGCACTTCCGGCGGCTGCCCACCGACAAGGCCCGGGGGCGCATCAACGCCGCCCGCAAATTCTTCTTCTCCAAGCGCTTCTCGATGATGGCCCACGCCCGCGAGACGGACGGCACGGCCTCGGCCATGCTCGACGAGGCGGCCGACGCCGAGGCCCACCGGCTGGGCCTGGCGCAGGCCGAGCTGGAGGCCGACGGGATGCCCTACGGCGAGCTGTCGCTGGGCCTGAGCCTGCACGGCCCGCTGGAAGAGATCGAGCGCCACGACGCCGCCGTGCGGCGCATCTTCGCCGCCTGCGACGCCAAGGTCATCCGCGAGAGCTACGGCCAGCTGGCGGCCTACTTCGCGCGCCTGCCCGGCACGCCGCCGGCCAGCCAGCCGCGGCCGCTGCTGGTCTCGGCCGGGGTGGCCGCGGCGCTTGCCCCGCTGTGCGGGCCGTCGGCGGGCAGCCCGCTCAGCGCCCACCTGGGCGAGGAGTGCCTGTGCGTGCTGGAGACCCAGGAGGGCACGCCCTACCACTACGACCTGTTCGCCGGCGGCGGCGGCGACGTCGGCCACACGCTGGTGCTGGGCCAGACCGGCAGCGGGAAGAGCTTCCTGCTCAACTTCCTGCTGGTGTCGGCGCTGAAGTACGGCCCGCGCGTGTTCATCCTCGACCTGGGCGGCTCCTACCGCCCGCTGACCGAGCTGATGGGCGGGGGCTACCTGCAGCTCTCGCCCGACGCGGAGGCGCCGACCCGCCTGCGGCCGTTCGCGCTGCCGGCCGGCGAGCGCACCTTCCAGTTCCTGGCCGGCTGGACGCGCCGGCTGCTGGAGCTGGGCGGCTACCAGACCTCCGGAGACGACACCACCGAGATCCGCCAGCGGGTCGAGGACCTGTACCGCTTCGACCCGCCCGAACGGCGGATGTCCTCGCTGGCGGGCTCGCTGCCCGGGCGCATGAAGCCGGCCATGTCGCGCTGGATCCGCGGCGGGGCCTGGGGGGCCGTCTTCGACAACCCTCCTGAAGACGGAGCCGAGGAGGGCTGGGGCGAGTGGCAGGTGGTCGACCTGGCCTCGGCCGCCCAGCACGAGGACCTGGTCGAGGCCGCGCTGGGCTACTACCTGGAGAAGATGCGCCACGAGATCGACGATCCCGGGGAGCTGGGGCGGGTCAAGCTGGCGGTGGTCGACGAGGCCTGGAGGTTCCTGCGCGACCCGGCCGTGAGCGACTACCTGGCCGAGGCCGCCAAGACCTGGCGCAAGAAGAACGCGGCGCTGCTGCTGGCCACCCAGTCCGGCGGCGACCTGGCGCGCGCGGACACCGCGCGCGGGCTGCTGGAGGCGACCCCGACGCGGCTGTTCCTGGCCAACCCGGAATTCCCGGCCGAGCTGGCCGGGGCCTTCCAGCTGTCGGCGGCGGAGGTGGAGCAGATCCGCGGGCTGGTGCCCAAGCGCGAGCTGTACCTGCGCCGCACGGGCGAGGCGGAGGTGCTGCGGCTGGAAGTGGACCGGCGCTCGTACTGGCTGTACACCAGCTCGGCGCGCGACGCCGCCAAGCGGGAGCGGTTGATCCGGGAGCACGGCCTCGGCGGGGCGCTGGACCGGCTCGCGAGGGGGGAGTGAGGAGCATGACGGGCAAGACGAACAGATTCCTGGCCAGGGCGGCCCTGCCGGCGGCGGCGCTGCTGGCGCTGGCCTCGGCGGCCTGGTGCGCCGAGGCGCGGCGGGTGCGGCTGCAGTCGCTGGACCAGATCGTGGAGATCACCGCCGCGCTGCGGCACACGACCGTGATCGCGCTGCCGGCGGGCGAGGAGATTGTCGACTTCGTGGCCGGCGACACCGAGTACTGGCAGCTGCAGGGCGAGGCAAACATCGCCTACCTGAAGCCCCAGGGCAGGGGCGAGCGCACCAACGTCGCGCTGGTCACGCGCAGCGGCGCGATCTACTCCTTCGTCTGCCGCGAGGGGGGCGGGGAGCCCGACCTGGTGGTGCACGTGGAGGTCGAGCCGGAAGAAGAGCCCGGCGGGGGCAAGGTGGGCACGCCGCTGGCGCGGCCGGCCTTCGTGGCGGCCGGGGAGGTGGACGACTACCGGGCGGCGGCGCAGGACGCCGTCGCGGAGGCCGCGCGGGCGCGCCAGGAGGCCGAGGCCGCGGTGGCCGAGCAGGTGGAGGCCTTCCGGTCGAGCTACCCGGGCATGATGAGGTTCGAATACCGCCTGGACGGCAAGGCGCTGCGCGACCCCTTCTCGGTGGTGGCGATGTGGAACGACGGGCGGCACACCTACCTGCGCTCGACGGCGCCGGAATCGCCGGCCATCTACGAAGCGCGGGACGGCAAGCCGAGCCTGGTCGAATACGAGCTGGGCGAGGACGGGCTGTACGTGGCCCAGCGGGTGCTGCGCGACGGCTGGCTGCAGATCGGCAAGCAGCGGGCGGACTGGATCTACCTGCCGGGGCCCTGGCCGAGGCTGCCGTGAGCCGGTGGATCCGCAAGCTGCGCGAGCCCGGCGGGACGCTGCCGAAGGGCCTGGTCAACAAGGCCGGGATCGTGCTGGGCGCGGTGGTGATGGGGCTGGTGATCCTGACCTCGCCGTCCAGCGAGGAGGAGGCGCAAGAGGCCGCGGCGGGCGGCGATCCCGCCGAGGAGGAGGCGCAAGAGGCGGCCGGGGGCGAGCAGCTGGTGTCGCCCACGGCGGCCGCCATCGAGCGGCTGCGGGAACAGGCGGCGCGGATGAACGCGGCGCGGGCGGCCGAGGAGGAGCGCCGCCGGGCGGCGGCGGCATCCTCTTCGATGGCCCCGGCGACTGGCTCGCGGGGCATCCTGCCCGGGCTGGCAGCCTCGCTGGGCGGCGGCGGGAGCGTGGAGGAAGATCCGGACAGCCCCGAGCGGCAGCTGCGCGAGGAGCTGCGGCTGGCCGAGATCCGGCGCGCCCACGAGGCGCTGAGATCGCCGGTGGTGGCCCTGTCGAGAAGGTCCGAAGAGCCCGCCGGGGCGCTTCCGGCGGCGGCGCCGGAAGAGCCGGCGCCGGTCGAAGAGCCCGGGCCGGCCGGGCAGCCCGGCGCGGCGTTCGCGGCGGGCGCGGAGCTGGCGGAGCTGCAGGGCC
>JAJEHF010000141.1 GCA_022823865.1 Bryobacterales bacterium | reverse complement strand
ACCTGTCCCAGGTCAGGTGCAGATCAATCAACGCGTACTTCGCCGCATTCTGGCTCAGTCCCGAGGCCCACGGCGCGATGCTTGCTTTTACCGCGTTGAACGCCGGCCGTAGCCGGTAGTGCGACGTCGGCGACTTCTCACCTGCCGCCAGAGCCCGGCGAGACGCTTCCACACCCCAGTTCCAGGCAAACCGGGCGTAGCCCGCATGCTGGCGCAGCAGCTTTTCCTGACCCGTATTCGGATTTAATGCGATACGGTGCGTGATGATCATAGGCGGCTCGACTGTTCTTTCCAGGAAAGTGCCAACATGTGGGACAAGCAGCCAGCGAACGGCTCAGCTTTGCCTGACACGTCGCCTATTTTACGCACCAAAAAGTCGGCGATGGTGCGGGTCACCCTGCGGATGCGGTCATGGGCGCGGGCGCTGAGGCCGAAGCGCGCCATCGCCTGTTCGAGCAGGCGCTCGGCGGCAGCGGCGAGCTTGCCGTATCGCCGGATGGCGCAGACGCCCATCGCCGCGTTGCAGGAAGGTGGTTGGAGCACCAGATTCAACGGCGATTGACCGTCAACACACTGGCCAAGGCTCCGATGGCGGCTGATCCCATGGCAACGACAGACTCGGGGATGTCTTTGTCATATGCAGCAAGACCGATCGAACCAATCAGCGCAAGACCCACGACAGCCACCAGACCCCATCCAACGACACGGTAGAAATGTCGGTCTCCAAGGTAGGCAGGGTCGGGGCTATATTCCAGAAAATCGGCCTCGTCGTCGGGTTCTCCCCAGTCATCTATGTCGAAGGGTGCCATCTCGGTCGACATCAGTTATGGTCACCACCCAGACCTGCGATAACGACGACCTCTACCGAGCCATCCCTCTTTCTGATGAGCAGTTCTCCCCCGCGCTCGATCTTCCCGGTAAGGCCCTCGGTAATCGCCAATGCGCTACTCACAGTTGAGGCTTTGTTCCTTAAGTTCAACCGCCGAGTGAGAACTTCAGTATTGTGGATATCCCGGTCCGTAAGGTTCATGGTCACCTTCTTCATGGCGAACCCCTCTGTATCTAATGGCCCATATACAGCTCATATACGGTTAAAAGTAGTACATATATGACCACATACCAGAAATTTTCACCACCGAAAAACGATTTGTCATGGTGGTACTTCGCAACCGAATGAGGGCTTATCGGAAGTTCCGAGGCGTGAAGATGAAAACTCTCGTGAGAAGAGTGGCGTTCGGCTGCCCGCCGCCGTGTATTGTTTGGCAACTAACTGCCAACCAGGTCGGGTAAGGAGGTTGCATTGCTGCCGCCCCCTCCCATCAGGTACGCCCAGTTACAACATAGCTGTCACTGAGTGCCAAATTGACTCGTACCCCCGACCTCGCCCGCGTCTCACCTCTCCCACAGCCCCTCGAATCTGACGCCGGCGACCCGCGTGTAGTGAACCGTGTGCTTGGGGTCGCGGTGGCCGAGGTAATCCTGGATCAGCCTCAGGTCGTAGCCTTGGTTGGCAAGGTAAAATCCGCACGAATGGCGAAGCAGGTGAGGATGAAGCGCGCCGAGGCCGGCGCGCCGGGCAGCGGCACGCATGAGGTAGTTGACGGACTGCCGGGTCATCGGCTGCCCGCGTTCGGACACGAACAGCCACGGCAAGGCATCGTGACGGGTGTGCAGGTAGCGCTTGATCGCCCGGAGTTCGTCGCCGGCGATGGGGTGTTCGACAGACAGGCCATTCTTGAGCCGCCGGATCCATACCCGGGCGCGCTTCAGGTTCAGGTCCTGGCGCCGCATGCGGACGGCTTCGCTGACGCGCAGGCCGTGGCGAAACATCATGAGCAGGAGCACATAATCCCGCACGCCGTGGCGACCCTTCTTGCTTGCTTCAAGGAGCCCGTCCACTTCGGCGTCGTTGAGGAAATTGCGGGCGCGCTCATGCCCGTCGGTCAGCCGGATATCTGCACTTTTTACATTTTGCCCGTTGGGCGCCATGCTTCGGCTCCTCTCCGACCCGCTTGGCAGCTTGCCCTGCTGTTCGCCACTCTTGACATAAAGCGCATTACGTAAAGAGATCGGAACAGGCGGCCGCCCACCCGGAAGCGGAGGAGCATCCGCCAGAAAGCGACCGCCTGCCCCTATGCCTGCAGAGAGTTCCACGGCCCCGCAAGCAGTTCGCACAACGTTTCGGTATTGAAATGGCCGCCCCTGCCCAATCCCCGCACGGTGCTTTCCCCCGGCAGGTCGTAGCCGAGATCGTCGCCCCAACGCCGCAGGCTCATCAGGTCGGCTCCTTGTCGTTCGCCGCTTACTCCTCGCCCTGTGCTTCTCGTCTCGCACCGAAGGCGCCGGTAAAGTTGTCGGTATCAAAGACACCGTAAGCCTCGCTGTGACCGGCTCCGTGGAAGTTCCCTTCCACGTAATCATCACCGGCGCTTCCAAACGTGAAATGCCCGTCAGCAAGAGGTAAATCCGTCCATCCGGATTTGCCGATCGGATTGCCGCCAACCTCGATCCCGACACTGACGGCGGGCTGCGCCAGATCCGCAATCGTCAGGGTCGCAATCCCCTCCTGGCGCCTGAACGTGCGAATCGCCACGACTTCGGCAATCCCGCTCCAAGTCGCGCTGCCGGAACCGCCCGGGTTCGTCCCGGACACGTCGCCGAAGGCGAACGGTACCGCCGCATCCATGTCACCGCTGATCGGAATACCCGCAGCCCGACCGGAGAAAGGGCCGTCCGCGATAAGCAGACCCGCCATGCCGTGCTGGCCCCACAACCCGTAGCCCAACGCCTCCGGGATCTCGACGAGCGTGATGTCGGGAAAAAGGACTCCGATGTCCGAAGCGTCCAGATCTCCCCTGACAAACGCGGTGTGGAATCCATCTTCCCGTGACCGGAGAGCGGCTTCGCTTACGGAAAGATCAATGTCGGCGTCAATGAGGTCCGTGAGCAGGGTAGACGACAAATCGAGCGTGATGCCCGTCGCCGTGCATGCGGCTCCCTCACAAGACACGGCCTGAAACAGGCTTTCCGTCGTCGTGTCAACGCCCAGGGCGGAAACCGAATACAGCACGTGAACACCGGGTATGAGCAGGATTTCCGTGCGCTCCACGATGCCTGCAAGCTGCATCACCCTCGGGTCCGACGCCAGGGCCATGACTTCATCGTCCGGCATGGCGACCTCATCACTGCCGCCTCCTTCCCCACCACACCCGGTGAGCAACGACAGCAGTACCACAACGATCAGTGCCTTCATAACGGTCTCCTTCCTTTGCACGGCTTCGGTCCCTGTCAGCATGAAGACGTGTTCTCCCCGGCCATGACGTGGCATGATGAAATAATCCTTTCTTTTCGTTGCTAGTCATGTTAATCTGTTGTCCATGAAAAAGCAACGCTACAGACCATCGGAGGCCGCAACCATACTCGGCGTCGCCGCCTGGACCATGCGCAGGTGGATACGCGAAGGCCGCGTGCCGGCCGCGCGAACCGAAACGGGGCGCCTGTACATCCCCGCCGAATGGGTTGACGCGCAACTGAGCGACGGCCCTGGACTGCCCGGACGCCGCTGCGCCCTGTACGTCCGGGAGTCCTCCGCCGAAAACAAAGGCGCCATGCGGTCGCAAGAAGATGGCCTCAAGGCGTATGCCCATGCGCGCGGGTACGAGATCGTCCATGTCGTCCGCGAGGTCGCCTCCGGCATGAACGACGAGCGCCCAAGGCTCCACCGGCTGGTGAAAGCCGACGATTTCGACGTGCTTGTCGTGGAACACACAGACCGCCTGACGCGCTTCGGCTTCCGCTGGTTCGAAGCGCTGGCCTCGTTCCGTATCGAAGTGGTCAACACGGCGGAAGACGCCACGCATGACCTGATGGACGACCTTGTAGCTATCATGACGTCGTTCGCCGCCCGGCTGTACGGCAAACGCCGCGGTCGCGCCAAGACGCAGGCCGCTATCGAGGCGTTCCGAAAATGATCAAACGTCGCAAGAAGTCCGCCACAGCGCTGATGCGCCGATCTTGCCGGGTCTACCTGAACGACCTGAATCCCGGCAAGGCCGCATTGCTGATCCTGTTCCTGCATCGCTGCCGGGACATGGCGCAGTACGCCGTCGACCTGTTCTGGCAGTGCCGGGACTTCAGCCCGACGTTGGCGGACCTGCCGACCGTGCATCGCGTCAGGGACCGCTTCGACACGACCACGAGGCTGGCGCAAGCCGTCTGCAAGCAGGCCAAGGAGACCCTGCGATCCGGGAAGGCCAAAGGCTTCAGGTACAAGCCGCGTCTACGCCGCCATAGCGTGACGCTCTACTCGCACTTCGTCCGGCTGGAGCGGTACGCTCAGGCCCATTTCGACTACGCCGCCACGCTGATTGGTTCCGGCGCTCCTCGTGGACTGACGCTCCCGTTCCGCAGCACGAGGCTCATCAACCGTCGTCTCAAGGACGGATGGCGCCTGGATGCCACGGTGCGCCTCGGCAGGGACGGCAAGCGCCTGTGGCTCGACGTGATGCTCGTCAAGGAACGCCCGGCCAAAGTCGCGTGGAAGCGCCCACGCGTCGTCGGCATGGACAGCAATTACAAGGCGGGCTTCGTCTTCTCCGACGGCCAGCACGTCGGCGCCGACATCTACGAGCGCATCCAGACGTTCGGCAAACGGCAGAAGCACACGTTCAAGGAAGTGTCCGACCTAGTAGGGGCCGCCCTGCGCAAGGTCGACTGGAACCGGATCGACGTGCTGGTGCTGGAAGGACTGAAGCACGTCAAGACGGGCAGGCGCGGGACGTTCTCGCGCCGTTTCAACAGGCGCCTGTCCCACTGGCTCTATAAGGCCTCTGAGGAACGTATTGCGCAGTACTGCGAAGAATACGGGATCGCGGTCCGCTACAAGGATCCCTGGAAGACGTCGCAGTGCTGCAATGCGTGTCTCAAGTGGGACCGACGCAGTCGACGGGAAGACAGGTTCCGTTGCGTGTCGTGCGGCCATGCGGACCACGCCGACTTCAATGCCGCGAAGAACCTGCGATTCCTCGAGACGGTCGGAGTCTATGGTCTCGGCATCCTCAAAAACAACGGCTGAGTCCGAAAGGACACGGCTTTTGTTAACCATCCAGCACACGTTTGAAAAGGTGGGGCGGGGACGGCAGCACCCGGAGATCGCAGGTGGGGCGCTTGCTCGCGCCGGCGACATCATGGCGGCCCCGGCAGCCGCCCACCTGGTTGGCAGCCACCGGGGCCTGGCGCGCCGGCATCCCATGGGGAGTTATCCAGTAACCATAGGATGGGCACCCGGCACACGTCTTGCGCGAGAATGCTGAAGCCGCTGCGCCTGCCGCAACCCTTCCCTCAATCGGTCCGGCACGCGGCGTCGCTGCCGCCGGCGTCGAGGCAGGCGCGGTAGGCCGACAGGTCGCCCCAGCACACGGCCGCCGCCCCGCCGGCAGCCAGGCATTCGCGGCAGGCCGCCAGCAGCCGGTCCGTCGTCCGCCGCTGGGCGGCGTGCTCGCGCTGCGCCTGACGATATTCCGCCAGAACAAGCCCGCTGCGGTGCCGCAACCAGGCAATGTTGTCGATCCCGCAGCCAGCCGCGGACAAGCCCAGCACCAGCAAGCACGCCGTGCTGTGTTTCACGCTTCCCGCCTTTCCCTCAAAGGTCAAAACTGCCGCGCAAACCGCAGCTCGGCGCGGTTGAGTACCGAGACGCTGAACGAGCGGATGCGGTCGAAACGCGGGCGGCCGGTCAGCGGTCCGGCCCATGCTCTCCCAGGTAGAAAATCAGCGACCAGGCATCCAGCGTGCCGACGTTGCCCTTGGCGGCGTCGATAACGTTGAGCGTCCATTCGCCGGTCGGCGGCTCACCGTAGAAGGCGTTGCTGAGGATGGTCCAGTCGAGGGGATTGTGGACGCCGTGCAGGGCGTGGTTGAACACCGGATTGATGACATTGCGGGTGCCCGACGGCGATATGAGTTCAAAGCCGAGGTCCCAAGGGTTGGGGTGCGTCACCTCGATGCGCAGCTGCAGCGCCTCGATGTTGGCGGTGCGCGACAGGCCCGTAATGTTCTGGGTCTGCGTCAGGCCGCCGCCGTCGTGGTCCGGTATGCGGCTGCCGGTGGCCAACCGCAGCGGGGCGGCTTCGATGAACACCCCCAGGCTGTCCGGGGGGTAGACGGCGGCCAGGGCCACGGCGGCATCCACGTCGATGGCGCCGAAGCCGTACCAGTTGTGGAAGCGGTAGCCGGCGGCGTTGGTGATCCAGCCGTGCTGCAGCACCGCCGGCGTGCCGCCGAAGGCCACCCGCACGCGGGGGATGTCGGCGTGCAGTTGGCGGGCCGTTTTGGCGAGGATGTGCTTCACGTCGCGCCAGGTGAGGTCGGGCTGCGTCTGCAGCAGCAGGGCGACGGCGCCCGCCGCGTTGGGGGCGACGGCGCCCGCCGCGTTGGGGGCGGCGGCCGAGGTGCCGTTGAAGATGCTGGTGTAATCCCCCAGCGGGTTGGCCGCGGCGCCGGCGGCCAAACCGCGCGGGATCAGCACGTAGCCGCGCTCGCCGCCCATCTGGTCGGCGGTGATCATGGCCGGGCGGTCGTCGCCGAATTCCCCGGCCGGGGCCACCACCCACAGGGCGGCGCCGGCCGACGAATAGCTCGACCGTTCGCCGTTGGCGCTGAAGCCGCCGACCGTGATGACGTAAGGCAGGTTGTTTTCGCCGCCCCGATTGGCGGCGAAGCAGCCGAGTTCGGTGCTGAGGTCGAGCCGCGGGTCAATGGGTCGGCCGTCGTCGTCCACCCGGGTGCAGTCGTCGAATGCGTTGCCGGCGGCCTTGACGTAGAGCGCGCCGAGGCCGTCGCGCAGATCGGTGACGCCGGCCCGGAACAGCTCTCTCTCGTCGGCGGTCAGGATACTTGCGCTGCCGGAGAAGCCAAAACTCATGTTGAAGACGTGCATGTCGTCGGTCTGCGGGCGCTGGCTGCTCATGCCGAGGGCATCGAAATAGGCGCCCGGCGATTGAAAGGAAAGGAAGTTGAAACCGCGCAGGCGTGCCGCCGGCGCCACGCCGCGCCCGCCGACGCCGTTGTTCGCCGCGGCGGCGATCAGCCCGGCGACGCTGGTGCCGTGGTCGCCCAGCACCATCGGCAGAAACGGGTCGTCGGCCTGGGCGCCGAGCCAGGCGGCGTTACCGAAGTTGTACGACAGGCCGGGTTCAACGTTGGCGGCCAGGTCCGGGTGGCAGATTTCCAGGCCGGTGTCCACCACGGCCACCTGCACGCCGGCGCCGGTGGGACCGTCGGCCAGCGTTCGCGCCATGTTCAAGTCCTCACCGGCCACCCCGCCGGCGACGGCGAAGGACGTCTGGCCGGTGTTGCGGAGCGCCCACTGCTGCGCGAACAGGGGGTCCGGGGTTCCCGGCCGGGTGTCGCGGCTGAAGCCCGTGCAGGCGGTGGGAATACGGTGTCCGTCGGTCAGAAAAACGGCGGTGTAGTCCACCGCGATCCGCCTGCCGTCCGGGTCTTCTTCGGCGACCGGCGGCAGCGCCAGCACGAGGTAGTTGTTACTGCCGGGGATCAAGTCGTCGAACGACACCCGGACCGTGTCGAAGAACCGCGAACCATTCGGCGCCAGGGCGGGCACCGACCGGGTGGCGAGCCGCCGGTAGGGGTCGGCATCGGAGAACAAGTCCGTCGTGGTCAACAGGACGGCCTCGGTGGGCGAGGCGGCGAGGCGGCCCCTGTTCCTGACGATATAGCTCAAGTAGAGGGCATCCGTGCCAATGTCGTAGGCTTCCCCGCCCAACAACAGCATAAACGCATCCAACGCCGCGTATTCCGCCTGCGTCGGCGCGCCGAGGTCGCGGATGTCGACGTGGGCCGCCGAAGGCGCGCCGATTTCGGCCCTGCCGGTCACCGAGTCGATCCGGAGGACGATGGTCTCGTCGCCTTCCGCCGCCAGGTCGCGAATCGGCGTGAGCGTCGTGGTTCCCCGGGTGGCCCCCTCGATGACGGCGACCGAGGTGCCGGCGAGGTCGAAGTCGCTGCCCAGCCGCGCCGTGCCGGTGGACGCCAGGGCAACGGCCACGTCGCCCGCGACAGGCTCGCTCAGCGTCACCGTCAGCGCGACGGGCGTGCGGTCCGCCCCTTCGTCCATTTCCGCGGCGGTGGCCGAGAGGCTGACCGAGGCCAACGCGCCGGCCTGGCTCCAGTTGAGCACGACGGAACCCGTCGCACCGTCGTAGCCGTCTACCGCGACGTGGTACACGACACCCTGCCGCGCCGTGAAGCGCACCTCGCTCTGAAGCCCGATCGCGTCGTCGTTCGAGGCCACCTCCGTCAGCGCATTCACGGCGCCGCCCGTGTACACCGCCAGCAGCGTGTCGAAGTCGCTGCCCGTCGTGTCGATCGTCGCCGTGCCGCTGGCCGGCGCCGTCCAACGCCACCACAGCGACGCGCCGCCGCTGCGCCCGGCATGGTCGGGCTCGCCCGGCTCCTTGCTCGCCGCAGCATTGTTCCCCGTTGCCTGGCCCGACGCACCGCTGATACGTGACGCCGAACCGAAGCTGTCGCTGCCAGCACCGACGCCCGTGCACGGGCCGATGGGCAAGTCGCAGTTGCGCGGACCACAGGTGGTGGGGTATGCCAGCCCGTCAACACAGGTGATCGCCGCACCGCAGGCCAGAGACGGATCGCAAGCCATGATAGGATCGCCGGCCTGGCGCCAGTTGAGCACGACGGAACCCGTCGCGCCGTCGTAGCCGTCCACCGCGACGTGGTACACGACACCCTGCCGCGCCGTGAAGCGCACCGCGCTCCGAAGCCCGATCGCGTCGTCGTTCGAGGCTACCTCCGTCAGCGTAGCCACGCCGGCGCCCGTGTACACCGCCAGCAGCGTGTCGAAGTCGCTGCCCGTCGTGTCGATCGTCGCCGTGCCGCTGGCCGGCGCCGTCCAACTCCACCACAGCGACGCGCCGCCGCTACGGCCGGCATGGTCGGGCTCGCCCGGCTCCTTGCTCGCCGCAGCGTTGTTCCCCGTTGCCTGGCCCGACGCACCGCTGATACGTGACGCCGAACCGAAGCTGTCGCTGCCGGCAGCGGCGCCCGCGCACGGGCCGATGGGCAGATCGCAGTTGCGGGGACCGCAGGTGGTGGGATATGCCAGCCCGTCAACACAGGTGATCGCCGTGCCGCAGGCCAGAGACGGGTCGCAAGCCGTCTGCGGCAGGCTCTCCCGGGCCGCGCCGGCGATCAAGAGCAGGGCGAACAAGGTGGACAAAACGGTCGATGTGTGGGCACCTCTTCCAATTGCCATAAGTGTTTCCCTTGTTGTCCTCACTGTTGTCGAGGGGCGTCCTTCGGCGAGGGCGACGCATGCGTCGCCCCTACAAACGCCCGCACCCCCTGCGGGTCAGAACTGCCGCACGAAGCGCAGCTCGGCGAGGTTGCGGTCAAAGTCCAGCGTCTGGGCGTTGGTGGCGCGGGCTTCGTGGATGAGCGCCAGCTGCGGGCTGAAGCCGAACAGGGTGACGGCGCGGTTAAGCACCGAGATACTGAACGAGCGGGTGCGGTCCAGCCGCTGGCGGCAATCCAGGACCTGGTGCACGCAGCCGTTGCCTTCGTAGTACGTCCGCCGCATCTGCGCACTGGTGCCGAGGGTGAAGCCCAGCGGCAGGGCGAGCGAGGTGCCCACCCGCAGCCAGCGCGACAGGCTGCGCCAGTGCTCCGACGAGGCGTGGTCGCGTTGGTAGCCGACTGTCATCTGGACCTGCAGGGTGGGCGCGGCCGCCCAGGCTAGATCGAGGGTCAACTCCGTCAGCGGACCATCCAGAAAGTCCTGCTGCTTGTGGTCCCGTTGGCGCGCCGACGCCGTGCCGCGCGCCCACACCCGCAGCCCCAGGCGGCGGTCCAGTTCCAGGCGCATGCCGGTTTCGTCCACGTAAGGGTGGCTGCCGAGCCATTGCCGCTGCGCGGTGCCGAGCAGGCTGATCTCGGTACGCGGCCCGGCCAGCCAGCGCGGCCCGGCGTGGGCGGCCAGGAAGAATTGATCGAACTCGCGGCCGGAGTATTCCCGCTGCACCGCGTCGGCACCGACGCGCAGCCGCAAGGGCGACCCGCCGGTCGCCCCTACTGACAGCGGCTGCTGGTACTCGCCGCCGCCCCATATCGACAGGCCCAGGCCGGAGCGGGCGCCAAAATCGCCCTCGCGCCGGAAGGGCAGCCGGGAGCCAAAGAAATCGATGTAGATGATCTCGGTATCGGAAGCGGCATTGAGGTTGCTGTCCGGGGCAATGGCGGTGCCGAAGTAACCGGTCCAGCGCTTGCGGGCGCGCATGAGGTTCAGAAACAGCTGCACCCTGGCCGCCACCGGCTGCGGCACGCCGCCGGCCAGCACCAGCTCGAAGTGGCGCCGCGCCAGGCCGTCGCGGCCCCTGAAAAAGAACGCCCGCGCCAGCTCCAGCCGCACCCGCACCAGGTCCGGCGCATTGACCAGCATGGCGCGGAAGGCGGCAATGGCCTCATTCAGCAGGATGTCGCGTTCGTCGTCCGCCAGGCCGGGCCGCTGGGCGGCCTCCAGCGAGGCCAGGCCGTAGAGGAAGAGCACGTTGGCGTGGACCGGCTGCTGCCCGAGCAGCGGCCGCAGTATGACGATGGCCTCCTCGAAGCGGCCGGCATCGACCAGCGACTGGGCGGCGCCAACGGCGGCAGCGCCTTCGACAGGGGCAGACGGGGTCGGGGGATCGGTTGTATGGTCGGCGCCCCAAGCCGGGGCGGGCGCCGTGGAAGCCAGCAGGATGCACAGCGGCAGGGCGGCCAGGGCAAGACCCCGGCGGAAAGAGAGAAGCGTTGTCGTCATGGGGTCTCGTTTCGTTGGGTTCGACGTTAGCAGGGGCGGCGGCGCGTGGCACCAGTGCGGCATTAGTCCCCTGGCATCGCAGGGGGCGGTACTACCCACCTTTCGGCGAAGACGGTCTCACCTCAGGATCGTAGAATCCGAGGCCATGATTTCCTAAGCCGCGCCACAAATTATTGGTCCAGCTGCGTTTGAAATCAAACTCGTAATTTGTTGCATCGAAATCCCATACCTGGGGGCCGATCAACGAATTCCAAATGCCGAAATAGCGGGTGTTTTGGGAGATGAAGAAAGTGTGTACACCAGGCTCTGACGGAAACGGATCAGCGCGGATGAAACCACCGTCGGCGTCGTTGCGGTCGTAGCGTAGTCCAGCGACTGCATGCCAATGTCAAACAGGGTGACGATGCGGTCGCTACCGTCGAGGGGCGCTTCCCGGGCAGCGCGTAGAGCACGGCCCGGAATGGTGGAGTGTGAGGAGATCAATACGGCCCATTTCCGACAAAGCAGTGGGCCGCGAGCGGGAAAATTACGGTGCGGCATCGGGGCCTGCCAACTGCGTCTTGAGCGCCTCGAAGCCGGTTTCGTTCAGCCCGGTGGCGGCCTCGATGACCTCCCACGTCACTCCGACACGCAAGAAACCCTCCACGATTTGCACCTTCGTTCGTTGCTCCCCTTTTGCCTCGCCTTCGGCACGACCCTCAGCCAGTAGTTGTTCTGCGTACGTCATGATTTCTCCTTTCAGGTCAAGCCCGTGGCGCTCAAGTGCCTCGCCGAACGTCTCGATGATGCCGCCGTCGTCCTGGACGTTTGCCAGATACGCGATGAAGCGGCGAAACTCATCCACTCCACCTTCG
>JAJEHF010000018.1 GCA_022823865.1 Bryobacterales bacterium | reverse complement strand
GGTCGAGCGCTTCTTCTGCCGGCTCAAACGCTTCCGCCGGGTCGCCACCCGCTACGACAAGCTGGACGTCATCTTCCTCAGCTTCGTCCACCTCGCCCTCGTCTGGGACGCGCTGCAGTTACTGTGAACAGGCCCTAGGCGTGACTGGGCTGCGAACGATCTAGTCCAGCTTGCGCTGAGCGGGCCGATGATGAGCAACGGGTACGTTGATCACAGCCTGCCTCCGATCCGTCCTGACGGTGAGCACAGCATCGCGGTCAGCAACGAGTACGCGGTCTCAGGGATTCTGGCCGCGCTGTGGATGCGGGAGGCCGGGCACGGCGGTCAGATGGTCGACGTGTCGATCCATGAGTCCCTTTCGGCCACGACCGAGGGCGCGTTTCCCAACTGGGAGTACTTTGGCCGGATCGTCCAGCGGCAGACGGGTCGACATTCGTCGCCCGATCCTACGGCTCCGTGGCAATACCTCGCTGCCGACGGCCAACATGTCTGCCTGATCAATGGCGGCCTTCCTCGAGGCAACTCCTCCTGGGCGGGGCTGCTCGATTGGATGGACGAGCACGATGCGGCAGAAGACCTGCGCGATCCGCAGTACCAGCAGCTGTTGTTCCGCGATCCTCGATCAAACCCCGAGGGTCGACGTCATGTTGCCGAGACAATCGGCGCGTTCGTTCAGAGTCTGCCGGCCGATGAGGTGTACCGGCGCAGCCAGAATCTGCACTTCGCCTGGGGCATCGTGCGTCGGCCTGAGGAGAATCTGGACGATCCTCACTGGTCCGATCGGGGCTTCTTCTGGGAGGGCGAGCTGGCGGGGGTTGACGAGCCGGTTCGGTATCCCGGGGCTCCGTATCGGTTCACCAAGTCTCCGGTTCGGCTTTGTCGGCGGCCGCCGCTGGTTGGCGAACATAACCATGACGTGTATGTCGGTGAGCTTGGGTTGACGTCAGGGGAGTTGCGGGAGTTGCTTGAGTCGGGGGTCGGTTAGGGCGCCCTCACCCTAATCCTCGCCCAGGGGAGAGTGGCTCGGAGGGATTCCCGGCAGTTCGCAAGAGAAGTCGAAGTCGATCGGGGCGTGGACTGGGTGGGTGGAGCCCGCCAGGCCTCCGCTGAAGACTGCGGAGTACATTCCCCCTCCACCGGCGACGATGAGAACGATGTCTTCGGGACCCCGCAGCGCGGTGAGGTCGCCATCGCCATCTGGGATCTTTCGCTTTGTGGCCCAGCCTCGCATGAGGGAGTTTGGTGTGACAGCCAGCTCCACAAGGCGGTCGCAGACGTCCTCTCGGCTGAGGCCCGCGTCGGCGAGGACGCCGGCGTGGATCGGGTTGAGGACGACGATGACGGGGCCATTGCCGATTTGAGTGTTGTTCGCTCCGGGGATGGCGATAGAGCCAGCGACGCCCCGGAGAACACGTTCGTGGGCCCGCGGATCATCGTCGTTGGTCTGCATCATGACGGAGTGAGGGGCGTCGGCTCCGACGAGCGTGACGGCGGACTGCTCGGCGCTATAGCCGAAGGTGGTGTGTTGTGGAGGGAAGGGGCTTGATTCCTCGTCTTCGGCGAGGCAGCAGGTGAACTTGCCCGGTTGACCGAGGGCCGCCATGTCGCCGTGGCCGGGCCGAGCGCCGCCGATGTTCATCAGGCACAGGCGCAGCGCTCGGCCGATGCTGGCGTTGGCTCGATGGCCGGGCCCGAGCGCGCCCCAACCGGAGGCGATCGGTCCGCAGACTTCACGGGCGGGTCCGTTGACGATGATCACCGGGCCCATGCCGTGAGTTGTGGACTGCATGTTGTCGATGTCGAACTCGGGATCGGTGACTGCGCGAACGGCGGCCAGAACGACGGGGAGGTGCTCTGGTCGGCAACCGGCCATGGCGGCGTTGATCGCGATCTTCTCGACCGTCGCCTGGCCGGCCCCGATCATGCCGATGGTGACATCCGGGTCGATTTCCACGCCGGCGAGCAAGGCTTGCACCCGTTCTTCAGTGGGGATGACTACCGGCAAGCCGTCAGTCCACTCGCGCATGTGGAAGAGTTCGAGCGCGGATGCCTCGTCCGGGGCCTGGTGGCGTGTAAACAGCAGGGTCACCGGCTGCGCCCCTTGAGCAGGGCGATGATGCCGGGCGCGGCCTCGCGGGCGACGCGGGCGAGGTGCTCGCCGCCGGTGCCCGAGCAGGGGTGGGGCAGGACGTAGCGGGGAATCGCGGGCATGCCCTCGGCCTGGGCGATGAAGGCGGCCAGTTCGACAAAGGCCTCGGTCACGATGGCGACAGCCGGGAGGCCGGCCCTCGCGAAGATCGTTCCGTCACGCACGGTGCCGGACGTGCAGCCGCCCTAATGCCCTCAGGCGGCGAGGACGGCATCGCGCCCTTCGGTGATCACTTCGATCAGGTCTTCGGTGGCGGGCGCAACGTTGGGCTTCTTGTATCGACGGAAGGTGGCTTGCGGCAAGGCGGCCGACAGTTCCGCTTCCAACTTGTCCATGAACTCGACGCCGTCGGGGAAGGCGTTGGCGATCAATCCGAGCCGGATTGGCCCGCTGGTGTCGGCGAAAAGCTCGTAGGCCTCGACGGGCCTTCCAGCCTCGGCGGTGGGCTCGAGAAACGTGACCGGCATGTTGGCACTCCTGGGAGGATGCTAGAGAATCTTGGTCGAGGCCGACGGCATGGCTCGATGTTCGGGTGTTCGGCGCAAATTGCTTGTGGAGGGCGGAAACGACGGAATTCCCAGGGTGTTACGGGGAATTGGGCCTTCACGGTGTTCAGGTTCGTTCAGCCAGACCCAGCCAGGTTCAGGTTGGGCTGAACAGACCTGGGCGGTTGGGAACGACGCATGAGAGAACCTGAGCAGCACGAGGGCGCTGCTCTCCGAACGCTTGATCGTTCAGCACAAGCGAACTGTGGGAGCCGGAGGCGGTCAAGGCGCTGGGGCAATCTCGCGGTGTCGCCGGTAAGGTGCAGATAGCGGGGAGTTGCCCGCGGCGAGCGCGGGCATGACGGAATCACTTGCCGCACAGGCTTCGCTAGCCGGCCCGGGTACCGCCGTCGACGGGGTACATGCCGCCCGCGATGTAGGAGGCGTCGTCACTGGCGAGGAATGCGACCATCGCAGCGATCTCTTCGGCTTCTCCGTAGCGCTTCATGGGGGTTGAGGCGGCGAGGTTGCGGTGGACAGTCTCCGGGTCATCGGGGTTGACGCCTCGCTCCATCGCGCGCATCATTCGGGTCTCGATGGGACCGGGGCAGATGGCGTTGACTCGGATGTTGTCGTCGACGAGGGCGATGGCGGCGGACTTGGTTAATCCAACAACGGCGCTCTTGCTGGCTCCGTAGGCTGCGGCTGCGGCGGTGGCCTGGAGGCCAGCGACCGAGGCCGTGTTGATGATTGCGCCTCCGCCAGCCTGCCGCATTGCTCGTCCTACTGCCTGCAACCCGAGGAAGACGCCCTTGACGTTGACCGCGAAAACGCGGTCGAATTCGTGCTCTGGGTAATCCAACAGCGGTCCGACCCAGCCATCGATGCCCGCCTTGTTGAAGAACACCCCGCCTTGTTGAAGAACACGTCGATCTGCCCGAACTGGTCGAGTGCGGACTGGAAATACCCATCGACGTCGCTGGCGACCGTTACATCGGCCGGATAGGTCGCGATTTGGCCTCCAGCGCGTTGCACTGCTGCTACCGTCTCGTCCAGGTCAGAGTTAGGCAGATCAACGGCCAGGATGTTCGCGCCCTCCGAGGCGAAGCGGACGGCTGTGGCCCGGCCGATGCCGCCTGCGGCCCCCGTAATCACGACGACCTTGCCCTCGAATCGGTCCGGCATTTGCGATCCTTGCGCCTCGTATGGCTGGCGGCGTGGTCAGTGTAGGAGGAACTGACAGGGACCAATTCGGATTAGACTGCGCACTCTGAACGCGCTGAGACTTGAGCGGTGATTGGGGATGAGCTTGTCCTTGCACCCGCAGTTCTTGGAAGAGCATCAGTCCGATGCCGGCTGTGACGGCTGCTTGGCGGGTTTCCTCGCATGTGTCGATGCGGCGGCCAGATCCATGCGGAGCGAGGAGACGAGAGCGCGGCCGGCGACATTTGGCTCAAGCGTTGGTGCTCGGAGTGCGGCATCGATTGGGACGAGCCGATCCGCGCCAAGTCCTAGCGCACCGTGTCCGCCTCCGAGGCGGTCCCGGCTCTGGGGCCGGGATTGGGCGGTCAGGAATCCGGCTGGAAATGCGGATGGGCGACCGCCTCGTCGGGCCAGAGGAAGTCGAAGCCGGCTTTGAGGGCGTACTGGCGGTCCAGATCTTCCCGGTCGCCGATGTGTACGTACGTGTCGGCCTCGAACTTGGCTTTGACGTCGGGCAGCATGTGCTTGCCGACAACGAAGTCAACCTCAATCTCATGCTCGGCCCAGATGGCCCGCTGACCGCTGAGTGTGCGGTCGGAGCAGCTACCAATCAGGAATCCCCTGTCACGGACCAGGCGGACCATGTCCATGGTCAAGGGACCAGGAGGATCGCCGACTTCCAGGGTGCCGTCGATGTCGAAGCTGATCAGAACCGTCACTGGCGACTCCTCGTACTCGGATGTTCAGGCGAACGCCCCCCTTCAGTCCCTACGGGACAGCTTCCCACCGAAGGGGAAGCGGCAGAACGTCCTAGGGCCTGTTCACAGTAGCGGTTAGATCTGTCAGAGTGGTGTTGCGCGGCGGCGCGGCTTGGTGACCAGATGCGACTGACCGATGCCCAATACGAGCGTGTCGCTCCATTGCTGCCGCTGCCGCGCGGCAAGCTGACGGTGCCCCAGCGTCAGGTGCTGGACGCGCTGTTCTACATCGCCAAGGAAGGCTGCACCTGGCGGGCGCTGCCGGCCGAGTTCGGCCCCTGGCACACGGTCTACATGCGGCTCAATCGCTGGGCCAAAGCGGGCGTCCTGGCGCGCGTGGTGAGCGAGTTGCAGCGCGACCAGTTGGCCGCGCTGGAGTTGGACGCGCTCTGCCTGGACAGCACGATCATCAAGCTGCACGCGGATGGCGCCGGCGCCCTGCGAAAAAGGGGCGCCAGGCGATCGGCCGTTCGCGGGGCGGCCTGAGCAGCAAGTTGCACGCGCTGGTCGCCGACGAGCGGACCGCGCTGATCATCGCGCTCACACCTGGTCAGAGCGGCGACGCGCCCGCTGGGCGCGAGCTCCTGCGACGGCTCGGTCCGGTCTCGGGCGACCCGGCGCTGATCATGGACCGCGCCTATCACGGCGACCAGACTCGACAGCTGGCGCGCGAGCTGGGCTACCGCCCGGTGGTCCCGCCGCCCAGCTACCGCAACCCGTCCTGGTCCTACGACCGCGACCTCTACCGCCGCCGCAACGAGGTCGAGCGCTTCTTCTGC
>JAJEHF010000108.1 GCA_022823865.1 Bryobacterales bacterium | reverse complement strand
CAGTCCATGGAAGCGCTCGGCTACAATCCTCTGGTCGCCATTCAAATCGCGCTCGCCGGCAACGCTGTCGCCACGCTCGAACAAGACTATGGCCCGACACCAACTCCCGCCTCGACACCAACCGAGGCGTGAGTAGTTACGTTTGACGCTTGATATTCGCGGTCGGCGTCGCGCCGCAAGGAGCGCCGGCGGTCATTGAACCAACGCGGGCCGGTGCCGCGACCGCTCTGGGCGACAGGTTCATTCCACGCCCCAGGTCCTAGCCCCACCAAGTCTCGCCCTCAGCGAGATGGGCCTTGACAACATCGGGGTCGAGTTCGATGCCGAGGCCCGGCTTGTCCGGAACCTCGACGAAGCCTCCCTTCGCCAGCGGCCCATCGTGCGCAATCACATCGTCCATCCAGCCACCATCGAAGAACACGGTTTCGCAAGCGAAATAGTCGCGTATGGTCGAAGCCCAATGGATAGTTGCCATGCCATTGACGATGCTGCCGGTATTGTGGTTCGCCATCGGCAGGAAATACAGGTCGGCTAGGTCGGCCATGCGCTTGTTCTCGAGAAACCCGCCCGAGTTGCGCAAGTCCGGGTGCAAGATGTCAATCGCGGCGTTGATAACGAATGGCAGGGCGTCGGCGCGGCGCATCCAGTTCTCTCCGGTGCAGATGGGCACGGGAGACATCTCTGCCAACCGCTTCCAGCTCTCGGAGTATGCAACTGGAAGCGGGTCTTCCAAGAAGCGCGGCTTGACGTCCTGCAACGCGACTGCCATGTCGATCGAGCTGCGCAGGTCGAATTCCCAGTGGCAGCCGATCAGGATGTCGTGCTCGAAGCCGAGTGCGTCGCGGCAGTTCTCGAATCCTTGGCGCAGCCGCCTTAGCTCGTCGCTTGAGAGCATGCGGTTTGATGGATCGCGGCCCGGGTCGATGCCAGGGCTATTCCGCAGGGGCCCGAACTTGTGCATGTTGATCCCGAACCGGCTCTCCTTGACCTGCTGCGCCCAGTCCCGCAGGACGGCCTTGTCGAAGAAGTCGTCCGGTTTCGAGTGGTCGTAGAGGCGGACCCTGTCGCGGAACTTACCCCCAAGCAGCTTGCAGGTCGGCACGTCGAGCAGCTTGCCAGCCAAGTCCCAAAGGGCCATCTCGATGCCGCTCATCGCACGCTGCTGCGCGTGAGCGCTCCCGTCGGTATAGCGATATCCCGTATAGAGGCGGTCGATTTGCAGAGGATCCTTGCCAATGAACAACTCCCTCAGGCCGTGAATCTCTTCCTTGACTCCCAAGCCGGGAGAACCGTAGGCTTCAGCGAAACCGTGAACGCCCGCATCGGTGTCCACGCGCACCAAAGTGTATGTCCGCGGGCCTTGCAGCACCATCGTCTTGATGTCGGTGATCCGAACCTTTTCGTGGTTCGCAGCCCTGAGTTCCTGAAACGCAGCGAGCCACGCGGGAGCGGAGGCGGCCGCAAGAGTCGAGAGGAACGAGCGACGGGTCGACTGGCTCATGTCGGTCGCCATTATAGAAGCGGCTAGGGGGCTCGCCGTTCACAAAGCACAGCGACAACCACATAACTGCCCCGCCGAACCTGTCGAGCGGGACGTCGGATCACTTGTCGTGGCCGACCGGAGTTGGCCGTTAGAGCATCAACGCGCAAGCGAGGTGACACTTTGGTCCTTCTATCGCCGGCTTCGGCCATCCGCTCGGCACCGGGCACGCGACGGACTCTCTGGCCGTGCCGGTCTCAAACCCGGGTGCAGCGTCGACCATCCACATGACCGGACTGGTCCGTTCCATTCCGGCGGCCGGGACTACTGGATTGCAGATCCATCACGGCAAATATGCGCGCACCGCCTGCACTTCCCCGCCGTCCACGTGGAAGCGCGACGACTCGGCCGGGATCAGAAATGCGTCGCCGGCAGCGAAGGGCATGCCGTTTAGCGTTCCGGCGCCTCTGACACAGGCCATCAGCTGGCAGCGTCTTGGATCCGGTGAGTACACGAATGGATGCTCCCAGGTCAGCAATTCCGCCACGAACGACGAGCACCGTCCCAAGTGCTCGACCACGCAGGGTCTGCTGGTGATCTCCTCAGGCAGCGCCGGGACGGGGCGGACATGCGCATTGGTGGCTGCTACCGCGTTCTTGATCTGGAGCTTGCGCGGCTTGCCGTCAAGTCCGGGCCTGCCGTAGTCGTGCAACCGGTACGTGATGTCCGAATTCTGCTGGACCTCGCACAGCACCACTCCGCTGCCGGCGCAATGCACCGTGCCGGCCGGGACCAGGACGCACTCGCCCGGCACGGCCGGCACCCAGCGGAGTTGGTCCGCGATCGCGCCGCTCTCGGCGGCGCGCGCAAGTTGCTCGGCGTCGAGGGGCTCGCGCAGCCCCAGGCCGAGCCGTCCGCCGGCGCGCGACGCGACCACGTACCACAGCTCGGTCTTGCCGCGCTCGTTCCCCACAGCCTTTGCCATGTCGTTGTCCGGGTGCGTCTGCACGGAGAGCTGATCCTCCGCGAAGAGCAGCTTGGCGAGCACCGGGAATTCGGACCGGGGCATGTCTTGGTACGCCAAACTGGCATGTGGAGGCTTGACCGAGGCGCTCCACCTCGGTCCCATCAGGCGGGCGCCGAATTCCTGCACCAGCGATCGGACAGTGCGACCTTCCAGCGGCCCGCTGGCGACTGTACTTCCGTTGTGTATGCACCACGCCTCGCCGATGCGGCGCTCTTGCCGCTCGAAGATCGGCGCGGGGTCTGTCGTTCCCCAGATCTTCTCGCGCAGTTCGGGGCGGAACTTCAGTGGTTCCAGTCGATTCACGTCAGCTTGGCGATGAAGCGGCGGATGCGCCGGATGCCTTCCTCTAATTCCTGCATAGAGGCTGCGTAGGACAGCCGAACCTGCTCGGACGTGCCGAACGCTTCGCCTGGCACCACCGCCACATGCTCGTCGCTAAGCAGCTTCTTGGCAAAGTCCATGGCGCAGTTCACGCCGCCCTTGCCGAACGCGCAGCTAATGTTTGGGTAGGCGTAGAAGGCCCCGTGCGGCTGGGGGCAGCTCACTCCCGGAATTTCGTTGAGAGCCGCCACCACGTAGGCACGTCGTGCGCGGTACTGCTCCAGCATTTCGTAAACCGGCTCCATCGGGCCGGTCAGGGCCTCCACCGCCGCCTTTTGCGCGATCGAGTTGGGGTTGGACGTGGCGTGGCTCTGCAGCTTGTTGACGTTGGAGATCAGCTCGGCGGATCCCAGCAGGTAGCCGAGGCGCCAACCGGTCATGGCGAACGTCTTGGACAAAGAACCGGTGACCACTGTGGCGGGCTTGGCGCCTGCGGAGGCGGCAATCGAGAATGGTTCGGCGCTGTAGACGAAGTGGCTGTAGCACTCGTCCGATAGCAGCGTCACCCCGCGGCTTGACGTCAAAGCGAGGATCTTCTCGAACTCGGCCCGGTTCACGACGGCCCCGGAAGGATTGTTGGGCGAGTTGACAACCACGACCTTGGTTCGATCCGTGAGGGCGCCCTCGATGTCTGACGCCGTCAGCGCGAAGGAGTTCGACTCACTCGTCGCGACCCTCACGGGCGCCCCCCCGTAGTAATTGATGACGTCGAAGAACGTCACCCAGTACGGCACGGGCAAGATCACCTCGTCCCCGTCCCCGACCAGCGCGGCGAGGCAGTTGAAGATGGCATGCTTGCCCCCTACCGTCGCGATGCATTCGCTCGGCGCGTAGTCGGTTCCAAACTCGCGAGCGTGCCAAGCCACGATCGCTTCGCGCAGCTCGGGAATGCCGCCCGCGGCCGTGTAGCGCGTAAAGTTGGCCTCGATAGCCCGAATGGCCGCCTGCTTGATGTGCTCGGGGGTCGGGAAGTCCGGCTCGCCGGCACCCAGGGCCACCACGTCGACGCCCGCCCGTTTTAGCCTGCCGGCTTCCGCGGTAACTGCCATCGTGGTGGATTCGCTGATCCGCCCCACGCGTGCGGAGAATTCCATACTTCCAGACTAGCCTGTTCCGCCCTCGCGATCTCGGCGTGCCCGGAGTGCCTCCGCGACATGCGGGGGCACGAAATCGTCGATGTCGCCGCCGTGCTGGCAGACCTCCTTGACTAACCTTGAACTGAGGTAACCGTAGGCCTCGCCCGGCAACATGAAGACTGTCTCGACCCCTGGCGCGAGCTTCCGATTCATCAGGGCCATTTGCAACTCGTATTCGTAGTCCGAGACGGCGCGGATCCCGCGCACGATCAGGCTCGCGTTCTGCTGGCGGGCGAAATCGACCAACAGCCCGTCGAAGCTGGCCACGCGGACGTTTGCGAGCCCGTTGACCGACCTGCGGATCATCTCGAGTCGCTCGGGCAGCGGGAAATCGGCGTCCTTGGTGTCGTGCCGCAACACGGCGACGACGAGTTCCTCGAACTGCGAGGCCGCCCGCCGGATCAGGTCGAGATGGCCGTTGGTGATGGGATCGAAAGAGCCGGGATAGATAGCGACTCGGGACTTTGCCACAGCCGCCATTGTACTTGGTGGAATCCTGCGGCCGCCGCGGACGCTACAGGTGCGCGTCGAACCACTCGACCGCGAGTTGCTGGGCACGCTCGCGCGCCTCGCGGTAGATGCCGTAGTGCTTGATTCCGGGCAGCGTGACCAAGTTCTTCACCCCAGTCGCCGCGGCGTGGGCCTTAATGGCATGGTCGCGGTTGTCGAACAGCTCCTCGTTCTCGGCGATCACGAACATCAACGCTGCGTGAGACGCTTGCCGAGCGAGCTCGACCGGAGCGTAGTGCATCAGCTTGTCGCGGATCGGCGCGCCCCGCAGCGCTCCGACCTCGACCGCTCCCGGCTCGGGGTACGGCAGCTGGCCGCGAGCGCGCTGCGTGGCTTCCTTCAGGGTTCTGGCCCGTGCATCGTCGCTGGCTACCACGAAGCGGGAGTCCATCCCGCCGACTTGGCTGAAGACCGCCTTCACGCGGCGATCGTGGGCGGCGGCGTAGAGCACGTGGCCGCCGGAATAGCTGCTGCCCCAGACGCCAATGCGTTGCGTGTCGCACATGGGCTCGGATTGCAGCCAGTGCAAGGCGTTGAGCCAGTCCCGACCCTGCTCTACAGGATCCACCACTTCGCGGATCGCGATCACCTCGGCTTGGAACTTGCCCGGCTTGCCATCCGGAGCGGGGTTGGCAAGGATGACGCGGGGATCGCTGTTGCCCCATCCGCGGTAGTCGAACGTCACGGCAACATATCCGGCCTTGGCGAAGACCACCGCGTCCCGTCGGAGGCCGCGCGCGGTGCCGCCCCAGCCATGGGCCATGAGGATGCAAGGGAGCTTCTCGCCGCCCCCGTCACTCGGTGAAAAGATCTCAGCAGCTAGTCGCGTGCCTTCGCTGAGAATCGTGTCGGTGCGCCAGCTGACGCCTGCGGGTGCCTGCCAGTCCTGCTGAGCGACAGCACCAATGCCCGACAGTGACAAACAGATCAGGGAAACCAGAGCTGCACGCATGCCACTCATGGTAGTCGCTAGCGCAACTTGCGATACAAGAAGTCGGCCATCACGATGTCTTCGACAGCGAGGCCCTGGGATTCGAACAGCGTGATCTGCTCGGCACTTGTACGGCCGGGAGAATTGCCGGCCAGCACATCGTGGAGTTCGCAGGCTTCGGCCCAATCGAACACCCCGTCCTTTTCCGCCTGGGTGAGGTCGCCCGCTTCCATTCGCGCCTGCTCCATGGAATCCACTGCGATCAGCGACGCCAATCTCACGGCATCCCCGTCGATCTCCCTGCGCAAGACACGGTTGCTGCCGGCGGCGTTGATGTGGGTGCCCGGCCTGAGCAGGCGACCGGGGAACACCGGGCTGCGGGAATTGGTCACGGTAATCACGATGTTGGCACCATCTAGGGCTTCCTCGGGCGACTGAGTCGCGCTCACGGAAAGGTTCAGCCTCTCGCTCATGCGCTCGGCGAATGCCTGCCGGCGTTCGGCCTTGCGACTGAAGACGCGCACTCGCTCCAACTTGCGGGCACAGCTTACTGCCTCGAGCTGGGTCTCGGCTTGAAAGCCGCTGCCAAAGATCGCCACTCGAGAGGCGTCCGCCCGTGCGAGGTGGCGGGTCGCGACGCCGCTGGCGGCCCCGGTGCGGATCTGCCCGAGAATGTTGGCTTCGATTTCAGCCAGCAATTGCGCGGTGTTGGAGTCGAACAGCAGCACTCTGAAGTCAGGCGCCCCCACTGCTGGGTTGGAGGCGTATACCTTGATTCCCACCAAGCCGTTCTCGTTGTCCCCGCCCGCCATGTAGTGCAGCAGGGTGCGGCTCTCCATGGCGACGCGGCGCCGCGGGTGGTTGACCGCACGGCCGGCGGCCAAGCGCCGCAGCATCCGCTCGACCAGATCCATGGCCTCGGGCATGGAGATGGCTTCTTGGACTTGTTTCTCAGTGACGCGGATCATAGGATTGCTAGTCTAATCGAGTCCGTACCGGGGCAGCGCGTCTTGGAGTCCCTTCGGCGGGCGTACAGGTGTGGAGTTGAATCTGTCTGACTAGGGGCACTGCCGTGATCTGGCACTACAATCTCAACGACTCGGATGCCCTCGCAACCAGTTCCTCCGGGGTCTTCCCAATGCCGTGGCGGAATCTGCTTCTGGTTTCTGTCTGCCTCTTCCTTACAGTAGGATCCAGCACCGCTCAGCAAATGCAGGCCCAAACCAAGATTCGTGCCCTCATCGTCGACGGGGTCAGCAATCACGACTGGCGCAAGACGACCGATTTCATCAAGGCGACCCTTGCTGATACGGGCATGTTCGAGGTCGAGGTCACGACGACGCCTGGCGATGCCGCCGATCCGGCCTGGGACAGGTGGCGTCCGACGTTCTCCGGCTTCGGCGTGGTGATCATCAACTGGAACAACGTTCGCAGGACCGAGCTGCGCTGGCCGGAGCCGGTCGAGCGTGCGTTGGAGGCCTACGTTCGAGGCGGTGGAGGCCTGCTGGCCTTCCATTCGGCGAATAACGCCTTCCCGCACTGGGCTGAGTATGACCGCATGATCGGCCTCGGCTGGCGTGACAAGGACCACGGCGTCGCGCTGCAACTCGATGCCGAAGGGGCGATCCGGCGAATCCCGGCGGGTGAGGGCGAGAAGACAAGTCATGGGCCGCGCCAGGACACTGTCGTGATTCGGCGCGGCGAACATCCGATCACGCGAGGCACTCCCGAGCGATGGCTGACTCCCGACATCGAGGTCTATACGTACGGGCGCGGTCCGGCCGAGGAGCTCACGGTGCTGACGTACGGCCGCCACTTGGCCACCAACCGGTATTGGCCCCTGGAATGGGTCGTCTCATATGGAAGCGGGCGGGTCTACAGCTCGTCGTTCGGGCACATCTGGGACTCCGACGTCGGGATTCCCGAGCGCGTGCTCTGCGTGGGATTCCAAACGGGCCTGATCCGCGCGGCGGAGTGGCTTGCCGGCGGCGCTGTCAGCTATCCGGTGCCAGACAATTTCCCGCGGGAAGATGCGATCTCGCTACGCCGCCGCTGAGCGGCGGTCTGGCGGCTCGGGTCCGAATGATCCTTCAGGACGCCTGTCCAGCGTCTTTCCGCGGCGATCTCCTGTAGCGGCGAGCGTTCGAGATCGCCTTAGTCGAGGGTATAGAACTCGTATCGGATCGACCAGCGATCAGCCTGCCCGGGCGCGAGCATCAAGTCTATGAACGGCTCCGGGCATAGCGTAGTCCGAGGCGACCAGTACTGCAGCTTCGCCAGCGGCCTGTCCGTGGCGACGCGCACTCCGGCCTTCACCTTGCGGTTCTCGATCGTAAACACGTGATCTTCGGCGGTGGCACCATAGCCTGCGAGCATCGTGAAGATGCTCTCACCCGGCGGTATGTGCTTCTCGTACCGAAGTTGCCTTCCGCTGATGCTGACGTAGCCCCCCATCTGGCGGTCCGCCGTCAGCTCGAACGGAAACTCCACCGCGAAGTCCGGACCGGTGGGCTGGTTGTCGATCACGAAGAAGTTGTGGTTGTACACGTTGGTCTCGATCGTCTTGCGGCCCGTGTTCTCCAGCGAATGATCGATCACAAGCTCGGGCTGTCCCGGTGTCAAAGTCAGGCGCTTTGTCAGGCGGTACGCGTAACCGAGGCTCGGCTCGGTAACTTCGTGGGTGAACTCGATCCAGTTCGCTCCTTGTCGGATCGTCCACTCGCCGGGGTCGACCACCTTGTAGCTGTGCCGCCAGCGGTAGTCGTCTTCCTCCGGCTTTTCGACGACGCCTACGCCGATGCGTAGGAAACGGTCCCCGCCATCGTCATAGCCTAGTCCCTTTTCGGCGGTGCGGTACTCCTCGACCGGTCCCGTGATGCGGTCGTGCAGATAGGGATCGCTCGACTCCTGCCACTCTCCAAAATACTGGTGGCCAGCGTATTTCAAGCTGTAAATCGCCCCGGACCAATCGAAACGCGTCCCGCGGTAGTATCCGTTCTCCGGATCCGGCAGGTATACCTGCGCTTCGATCAGTTCGTTCGCGAACCGTGCCGAAGGATGCTCGGCGGCTGGCCAGCTAGGAGCGAGTGTAAGACAGGCGACTGCGAGTGCGAGGAGACGCATGAACCAAATCGTAGCCCATCCCCGGACGAGCCGGTACTGGATTGATCCCCGTCGCGGAGCCAGTCGGGCCTCCGTGATTCCGCCCGCATTCCACGCTCCCAGTCACGCCGTGCATCACACCTCGTCAGATGGCTGCCCGGCGGAGATGACGAAACAGCGGATCCGTGGCATTCGGACTCGCAGCCTCCCGGCTGCCGCCACAGGCCTTGGGCGGCGCAAGGGAGATTCGAGCGTGTACCATGAAGCTTGAGGGGGGCCGGATGATCGGGCCGCCTTAGAGGATCTATCCCAAGAGGGGGGTGTAGAGGTTTTTGGCTGAGATTCACATTTCATCCGATGAGATGCTGGAATCTGCCCTGCGCCGGTTCAAGCGCAAGGTGCAGCAGGAAGACATCATCAAGGACGTCAAGAGGCATTCGTATTACATGAAGCCAGGCGAGAAGAAGCGCCTCAAGCAGGCGCTGGCTCGCAAGCGCCTGCGCAAGCGGTCGCGCGCACCACGCGACTAGCTGGCAGCGCTGTTCCGGGCGGGAGGAGCTGGGGTCCCTTGCGGACACCACAGGTTCTTCCGCCCTTTGTGTTGCGGGTACCGTCGCGCCTAACAGCCCGTGGTAAAAGTCGACTGAAACTCCAACAAATCTCGATCAGGCTTCGATAAAATCGTAGTCATGGCGATGGGTACCCGCAAGCCCGGACAGATCCCGATGTTCCTCGCACCGGACCAACTGCCCCAAGCCCC
>JAJEHF010000150.1 GCA_022823865.1 Bryobacterales bacterium | reverse complement strand
AAGACCGAACCGCAGCTAGGGGACGGGAGGCCCAGAAAGATTCCAAATAACTCAATCTAAAGGTGTTGCAATCGAAGTTGACGTTCTGACGCCTGATTGTGCAAGCCGGAATTAGGGTCTAATTGGAAATGAAAATCGGTGCTGATTGGACAACCGTTCCTTTGGTGACTCTACCGTTAACAACTTCACAGCCCCCGCCGCTGGCACACGTCCAGCTGAACGCGTTGTACCGGATGACCCCGGCGGAGGAGTTCCAAGAGAGTGTCACCGTTCCGCCGGAGGACAGGAAGCTGGCACCCTTGCCGGTCTCGATGAAGCTTGGAACCCAGAACCCGCTGGGCATGTCGGGAATCGTGTCGCCCACGTTGAACCGGCTGTCGCTACCGGACTCGTTCCCGCCGCTCGCTGGACTCTCTGCAGCGACGGAGACGGTGAAGTTGAGGGAGTCGCTATCGCCATCAGTGTCCGTTGCTGTATAGGTCATCGCGTAGCTGCCGACACCCGACGGCGTTCCGGAGAGCGTGCGAGAGGACGGATTGAAAGTCAGGCCGGGCACGCTGGGCGCGAGGCTGTAGGTCAAAGGGCCATCACCGCCACGCGCGGGCAGCAACCTCAAGGTGGAAGTGGGCGTTCCGACCGTATATGTCTGCCTCCCTGGACTGCTGCCGGCAGGGAAGCAGAGCGACAAGTCCGTGCTTCCGCCTGTGCCAGCATACGTGTAAATCTTCCTGTCGATCCAGTCAAGCACATGGAAGGCACCGTTGGCGTATGCAATCCCTATCGCGTCGCCATTGTCACATTCCAACGCGAAATCGGCCTCGGCATCCCGGGCTCCCGAGGCCGTGTAGGCGAAGACCTTCTGTGAGTCGACGACGAAAAACCTGCCGGCGGCATGGACAATCCCGTTGGGACTGCGATTGTCGCCGCCAAGGTCGAAATCTGCTTGCGCGTCGCGGTCGCCTGCGGCTGTGTAGGCGTAGACCTTGCCGCCATGGACGACGTGAAATCGACCTTCGGCATAGGCAATCCCTCTCAGCCCTATGCCTCCGGGCGCGTCGAGGTCACTTGAGGCGTCGCGTTGACCCGTCACCGTATATGCAAAGAGCTTGCCCCCCCATCCGTGTAGGTGAAAGAGATAGAACCGACCGTTGGCGTAGGCAAATCTGTGGAGGGGGCCGACATCGATGCCGACCACATCGAAGTCGTTGTCCGGGTCGCGCTGGCCCGTCCCGGTATAGGCGTAGACCATATCGTGCTGCCATTTGAGGACATAGAAGCGGTTGTTGGCGTATGCGAACCCTCGGGAATTTTGATGGGCTGCGAGCAGTTCGAAATTACCTACCATGTCGCCTCCGGTGGGCAGTGCAATTCCGCCCCCGCCCCCACCAATCGCCGGACTCGCCGCAGCGACGGAGACTGTGAAGTTGAGGGAATCGCTATCGCCATCAGCGTCCGTTGCGGTGTAGGTCATCGCGTAGCTGCCGACACTCGAGGGTGTTCCGGAGAGCGTGCGAGAGGGCGGGTTGAACGTCAGGCCGGGCACGCTGGGCACGAGGCTGTAGGTCAGCGTGCCGTTCCCCCCGCTAGCTCGTGGCAGGGTCAGCGGAGCGATGGCCACCCCGACCTTGAAGCTCTGGGCACTCACCGTCGTAGAGCCGAAGCGCGGGCGCTGCTCGACAGACGTGCCGTCACCTTCCTGCCCCCCGGATTGGACGATCGTGCCTTGGTGACCCTGCCGTTGACGACTTCACAGCCCCCGCTGCTGGCGCACGTCCAACTGAGCGTGCTGTACTGGACGACCCCGGCGGAGGAGTTCCAAGAAAGTGTCACCGTTCCACCGGAGGACACGAAGCTGGCACCCTTGCCGGTCTCGACCAAGCTTGGAACCCACACCCCGCCGGGCATATCGGGGATTGTGTCGCCGACGTTGAACCGCGCGCCGGAAGCATCACCCGGTGGCTTTTCCGCTACGACGGCAAGCACGTCGCTGGTGGCGTACATCCCACTCGTGCCGTCGATGCTGATCTCCGCTACCCCGCGGTACAAGCCGGGAGTGCTCGGCGAGTAGGCGCAAACTTGGCTGACGCGGTCAGAACCCGGCACATCGACCCACGGGCTGAATTCGCCGGTTCGCTGCTGCCATTGCGAACTGTGCACCGTGTGAATCGCTCCTTGGATCGAGAGATTGGAAACCGTCAGGCAGCCCGAACTGCTGCGGCCGCCGAAGCTCACCTGCCCGGAAGAGACGGTCCAATGCGGCAGGGCAGGGAATTCTGGCTGCGCCGGCTGGACAAACTGGCGCGCGAACGCGCCGCCGTGCTCCGTGTTTGCCACCACCGCAATCCCCGTGAAGTCATGCGTGCCTGCGATGCTGAGCAGCCCGAGGTTGCCAACAGAGCACGGCAGCGACTCGACCGCATTGAGCACGGCCTGTCCGAATGGCGGAAGTTGCCTGCTGGCCTCGCAGGTGACGCTCGGGTCGTGGGCGGCGCGGAAATGGAGTGCGAGATCTTGCGCGCTGGTGGCATGCAGGTTCACCAAAGCGAGCGTTGTGTCGAAGTCCGAGGTGTTGTCGCGGTACAGAAACGCCTGCCGGTAAGCGGAGGTGGGGGGATTCCCGCGAAGCTGACGGTTCCGTCATCGGCGGTAATCCAGAGCTGGGCAGAAACCGCCACCGCTGCCTCTGGCTCGATGGCGAACTCGGCCCAGCCAAGCTTTGTCGGATTCTGGTGCACGATGTGCAGGCGCGCGGCCTCCTTGGCCGCCAAGGTCATCGAATGGCTCGAAAGTGCGATACCGGGGCAAGCGGGACAGGCTACGTTGTGGAACGGCATCTCGAGCGGGTTCCCGCTCGCATCCCTCAGTTCGAAGGACAGGTCAGCATCTGCGTCCGAGATGTTGAGCAGTTCGATAAGAGTGAACAGCTGGCCGTACTGGGATTGTTCGGCCGACGCGATGGCAGGGATCGTGAGCTTCTTTCCCGAAATGGTGATACGGCGAGGAGCGATGTCCAGTCCGAGACTAACCGCTGATCGGGGAGGGAAGGAGATTTCGGAGGAGCCGGAGAAGTCCGCGATCTGGCTGGAGTCTGCCAAGGCTGTGCCCGCCAGAGCCAAAGCCGCGCCCGCAATCAGCACGACCAGCATTGCGGGACTGCACCAAGTCCCGTCCGGCCGTAGAGATTGCTTCGATGCGACCGCCACACCCGGAATCATACCACCGCATTCTTGTATCCAGTTTCGCGCTCGGCTCCAACAAGAGCGCATGCGGGTCACCAATGCTTCTGCGATCTTGGGAGATCGTGACGGGGCGGTAGAGGATCGAGCCTTCCTGTGGACTCCGGGACGGAATGCGCGCATTGCCAGACGCTGCGATGAAGCGCGAGCGAGAATGTTCCACACTAGTGTCCGGTTCGCTAGCACCTCATCGTGTGTAAGTGACGAGTTTCCGTTGAGTTAAAGGAGAATCCGCATGGTGGCGATTTGAACCGAACGAGGACGAGCGAGGCTTCTCCAAGTCCGACACGGCTGACATCTGGCCCAGCCGGCCTCCATGAATCCTCCTGCAAGTCAGACATCTGCTACTGAGTTCGGACGCTCTAACTCCATCCGAAGGCCTTTAGAATCAATCATTCGCGCAGTTCGACCACAGAACTCGACGTTGACAGTCCCGCAAGTCATTGACTCCAGTGCAGCGGCTTGAACCGGACACTAGCTAATATCACTTAATCTGTCGGTCTTGGACAACAGGCTCTCCAGCTTGATTCGAGCATCGTGCGTCCGGAAGCTCCAGTTAATCTTCGGCTGCTGATTGTTCCGATCCTCTTCCCAAGCCGCGATCTCTTGCTGCATCCGCTCCAAGTCTGCAATGCGGCGATTGAGGCATTGTCGGCCCAGAGCGCTGAGTTCAATCTCGGCCATGTTCAGCCAGCTGCCGTGTTTGGGCGTGTAGCGGATCTCGAGCCGTTCCGCCAGCCGCCGAGCCTTGGCGGGCGCGAAGCTCGCGTACAGGGACTCGATCCCGTGCGTGTTCAGGTTATCCATCAGCAACACCACGCGCTCGGCTTGCGGGTAGCGCTCCTCCAGCATGTCGGCGATCCACAGCGCCCGGTCCCGCCGCGTGCGCCGCTCGCCAGCTTCGACATGACGCCGACCGCTCAACGGCTCCACTTCCAAGAAGATCTATGCCACGCCGTTGCGCACGTATTCGTGCTCCACGCGCTTCGGCTGGCCCGGTGCTGTCCGGCAGCGCTGCGCACACCTCGCCGATGAGTTGCTTGTTCGTTTCGTCCATACAAACCACCGGCCGGAGCGGATCGTACGGGCGGGCATAGACCTCCAAGACATCCTCCTTGCGGGCCACAAAGGCGGCGTTGGCCAGCCCTTGGGCGGGATGCGCTAGACTGCTTGTCTCGGCGCAAGCTCGAAGATGGAGTCAAGCTCGATCGTGGGGAGCGATTCTCTGCCGGTTTGACGCTGGGCCTCAGCCGCCTGCGCCGAGCGAACGGGACGTAATCATTAGGCCCGAGCCGACTGCGCCCCGGGCGCAATCCCCCCTGTTAAAATGCAGCCATGGCTGCTCCCGGCGCACTCTTGGATACCCGCACCGACCGGGCCGCGGGACAACCGGTGGAATACCCCTACTCCGACGGCAAGGTCCTGATGGAGACCGACCCGCATGCGCGGTCGATCATCGATATGCGCGACCAGCTGGACACACATTTCAAGGCCCGGCAAGACGCCTATGTGGCCGGCAGCATGGCGCTGTACTACCGCCAAGGCGACCCCGCGGCCGTGGTGGTGCCGGACGTGTTCGTGGTGCTGGGCGCTGCGCACAAGCAGGCGCGCAAGTCGTATCTGCTCTGGGAGGAGGGCGGCGTGGTGCCGAGCTTCGTGGTGGAGGTGGCCTCGCCGTCCACGAGCCGACGCGACGCGACGAGCAAGCGTGCGATTTACGAGCGGATGGGGGTGCTTGAATACTGGCGCTTCGACCCGCTGGGCGAGCTGATTGCGGGGCGGCTGGAGGGCTGGCGGCTGGCGGGTGGCCGCTACGAGCGGGTGCGATCTGTGCGAGCGGGTGGCTGGCACCGGAGCGAGGCGCTGGAACTGGAGTTGCGGGCGGAGCGGTGGCTGCTGCGCTTCCATGATCCACAGCTGGGCCGG
>JAJEHF010000063.1 GCA_022823865.1 Bryobacterales bacterium | reverse complement strand
CGCTGTCGCCGGCGACGCCACCTCCAGCACGAAATCCGGTGCCTTGCCCTCTTCCCAGATCCGGTACGAACGGCGATTCTCACGACTCACCCCGAACACCACCTGCACGTCCGGCTGCAGCCAGGCATTGTTGTCGTCACGTCGGTAGTACACCGCCAGTTCCATGGCCACCAGCACTTCCGGGCGCTCCCGGAAGTGGTTCCGCAAGGCCGCCGCCGCTTGCAGCACAGCATCGCCGTGCGAGATGCTCTGAGCGATCCAATTCCGTTCTGGGTATTCGATTTCGCCCGGCTTCGCAGGCGCCTCGGCAACGGCTGTGGCCGGCCCGGCAGATTCGGGGTCTGTGGCGGTCGTGAGGCCCATGTCGCAAGGGGCAGCGCTTGAACGCGCCGCCTTGCATGATGCTAGCACCGTGCCGGGGCGCGTCCACTGACCTACCGCTGTCGTGGCGCGAGCTTCATTTCCAGCGCTGCTCGCGTCCAGAGCGACGCGGTGTGCAGCTTTCCGCTGCGCTCTGACCGGAGCGCCCGCCGAGCGCCAAGCTCAGCCCCCAATCACACCCGGCGCGAGTGGATCCGCGCCTTGGAGCCAGATGCAACTAATCGTGATTGTGCTGGTTCGTGCGAACGGATCCACGGAGCGAACGGCGGTGAGTGCCGGGGCCAAGCTCGGCCAGCTACAGGCCGGCTTGCGCCGCTCTGCGGGCATCGGGTCAGGCGCGGTAGCCGACATGCCCGCCGAGCGAGGGTCTCGCGGAAGTTGGCGGGAGGCTATGCCCCGTTTCGATCGGGAGATCGAACGCCTCGGAAAAGGTAACTACTCACGCCTCGGTTGGTGTCGAGGCGTGAGTAGTTACCTCAAATGTTAGGATTGACAGACCACTAGGCGGTTGAATTGGCGATTGCGCCTGGATGTCCTTGGGAATGCCATTCACTCTCGCGTGATGGCCTCGTCCAGATTGAGAACAACCCTGGCAAGAATCGACCAAGCCGCCAATTCCCTCACTGCAGCCGGCGATAAGCGAGCTCCGGCGTCGACACTCCCTGACATCAGTGCGTGTGCGGCATCGCTGTTTCGAGCGAATCGCAACCGCGACCGCCTCAGCAGCGACAGCAACTCATCGCGCTCGGTGCGTTGGGGCCTACGAGACAGTACGCGACGAAACAGGTATTCTGCCCGCTCGCCGTCGTCCTGCCCGCCTTCGAACAGCACAGTCCGAGCAAGAAACCGAGCCGACTCGAGGAATGTCGGTTCGTTGAGGGTGACCAGTGCCTGCAGCGGAGTGTTGGACCGCTCCCTTCGAACGCACGAGAACTTCCCTGACGGCGCATCGAACGTCTCGAACACGGGAAAAGGTACGGAGCGATACCGAAACGTGTACAAGCTGCGTCGATAGCGCTGCTTTCCGGATGACTCCGGCCACCGCTTCGGTCCGTAGCTGACGGGCGGACGGAAGAGGAACTCCGGAGCAGGTGGATACACGGGTGGACCGCCCAAATCCCGCACTAGGAGGCCGCTGGCCCCGAGAGCGATGTCGCGCACTGTCTCCGCGTCCACGCGAAATCGCCCCGAACGCGCCAGCAAGCGATTCCTGGGATCCTGATCCAGCATTCCCGGGGCGACTCTCGAGGATTGGCGGTAGGTTTCTGAGTGAACGATCAACCTGTGGACATGCTTGAGACTCCAGTCGTTCTCCATCAACTCGACCGAAAGCCAGTCGAGCAGTTCGGGATGTGATGGCCCGCTCCCGCGAACCCCTAGATCCTCGACCGATTCGACCAGTCCCGCTCCGAAATGGCCCTGCCAGATCCGATTGACGATGGTGCGCGCTGTGGTGGGCGACCTGCGGTCCACCAGCCATCTTGCCAGTTCCAATCGACCGGGAGTCGGGGCACTCGTTGAGATGGGATGCAAGGCGGCTGGGACGCCTGGGCTCACTGACTCGGCTGGCCTGAGGAAATCCCCGCGCTCTAGAAGGTATGTGGTGCGCGGCTTGCCGCGCTTGACAGCCACCAGTTGTGTCGATCCCTCCGGATGTTGCCCCCAAAGGCGCTCGATCCGCCGATTCTCGGCTTTCCATGCAGGTACGGTGGACCGCCAGTAACTGAACACTGCCAATTCTTGCCCAGCGGTCCGGGACTCTTTGGGCACAGTCGACAAGATGGTTCGCACCCTCATCGGGAGCGGGTCGGCGACTGCGTTGCCATTTCTGCTAACCGACAGCCGGAACCGGCCCAAGTTCAGGGAGTGATCGGCGTCGGTGTCTGAGCCACCGTGCTTCATCACCAAATTGAATCGGAGTAGCGAGGGTTCGCGGATCGCAAGTGGCTCAGCCAACTGGAACACAGCCTTGCGGGCGGTGTTTCGACGCCCCGGACCGTTATCGGTGTGCCAAGCGGTCAGTTCGTCACCATCAATGGCAAGGCTGATGGGCCCCAGCACTCTGGGCTTCCCGTCGATTTGCGGGAATAGCCGCAAGTCTTGCGCTTTGGTCGGCGGATTAACGTCGGCCGTTCCGGTCCGTATGGGAATCGCCCGCCAATTGTCAGGAGAGGCTTGCGGAGCGACTTCAACCGTAAATTCGCTGAGGGCGGCCGTGCCTCGAAACGAACGCCCCGGACCATTGAGCGGGAGGCGCGGATCAGTCAGAAGCTCCAGTCGGACCGCTCGGACAACGTCCTTGTCAATAGCCGCGATCGGGCTCACGGTGCTTTGAGTCGGAGCGAATCCTAGGGCGAGGATGGACTTGTCCGGAAGGACGCGATACTTCTCGCCGCTGCCCAGTTGGATCCGTGCGTCGAGCGGTCTCCACTGAGCCTGCCGGTCGGCGATTTGCGACTCCCACTCCGTCATTCGGATCCGCCAGTCCGGTGTGCGGCGTCGAAGATCGCGTTCGATGTCGCGGATGGCATCCAGAAGCCGCCTTCTGGCGTTCTCGTCGTCCCGGTCGTAAACTGCCTGTGTAGCATCGTAGGAATCATTCAGCATGCCGAGCATGCGGTAGTAGTCTCGCTGGGAAACCGGGTCGTACTTGTGGTCGTGGCACTGCGCGCACTGGACCGTCAGGCCCAAGACAGCCTTTCCGATTGCCTCCATCCTGTCAAATAGCGCCTCCATGCGAAACTGCTCGGGGTCGGCACCGCCTTCTTCGTTCACCATCGAGTTCCGAAGAAAGCCCGTGGCGATCCGTTGCGCCTGTCCTGCATTCGGCAGCAGGTCGCCTGCCAATTGCTCGATAACAAACCGGTCGTAGGGCATGTCGACGTTGAGAGCCTCCACGACCCAGTCCCTATAGGCCCAAACCTCCCGGGGCTTGTCCTTTTCGTAGCCGTTCGAGTCCGCATAGCGAGCCGCGTCCAACCAAATGCGCCCCCATCTCTCTCCGAAGTGCGGAGAAGCGAGCAGCCGCTCGACATATCGTTCGTAATACCCTGGCTGCTCGTCGGCAAGGTAACGTTCAAGTTCACCGATCGTCGGAGGGAGTCCTGTAAGGTCTAGGCTGGCCCGTCTCGCCACGGTCTCCTTCCGAGCTGGGGGCGACGGCTCCATTCCGGCGGACTCGATGCGTGCCAGCACGAAGGCGTCAATCGGACTTCGAGTCCAATTGTGTTGGCTCACCCGGGGAGGCCGGGGTCGTTCGGGCGGCGAGTACGCCCAGTCCGAAGGCAGACTGGGTGACAGGCTCCTTGGTGCGGGCCATTTCGCCCCCTCCTCGATCCAACGGCGGATCAGGACTACTTCGTCCGGCTCCAGCTTCCCGCCTTTGGGCATGCGCTCCCCGGGGCCGATCCCTGCCACTCGTCGGTAAAGCTCACTCTGCTCCGGGCGGTACGGCACCAAGCGGGAACCGCTCGAAGCCTCCGAGAATGTGACCGCACGGGAATCCAACCGTAGGTCCCCGTTAGCTTCCCGGTCTCCGTGGCAGACGTAGCAACGTTCCCTGAAAATCGGTTCGATATCGCGGGCGAAGTCGATTCGCTCGGGCTCGTGACTTGCGCACGAGAGTGCAGCGAGGACTACGCCGAGAGACAGCCTGTCCCGCACTGTCTTCGATTGTAGTACGGGGCTTCGGGGGTCCGGCCAAGCCACGCGGAAGTCGCGGGATCCCGAAAACTGCCAGCGAACCGGCCCTCGCTGCACTAGAGGCCGGGGTTCGGGGCTGCCTGCTGCGCGGTCACGGGCTCATTCGAAGCTCCCGCTGCAACTCGCTGCGCCTGCGTCGAACGAAGCTCTTGGTAGCTGTCCAACGCCCTGCGCATCTCCTCGGTCCTCCCCAGTGCACGATGGGCCTGGGCCAAACGGTAGTACGAAACCTCGTTCTGGGGGTTGATCGTGATGGCAGTGCGAAGGTGAGCCAGTGCCAACTCTGGGAACCCGAGATTCGTCAGCACACCCCCGAGCGCAATCTGGGCCTGCTCGAATTCAGGGTAGGATTCTACCGCCTGCTCGAACAGCGTTCGGGCTTCTTCCAAGTCGCCAATCGTACGATGGATCTCTCCGAGCTCGTACGCTGCGTTCGCGTTTGTCGGGTCGGCGCTCAGCTCGAGTTGAAACTCATTGATCGCCAACTCGACGGCATCAGGCTCCTGGGAACCCCGCAGCAACGCCCGCCCCAGCTTGTAATGGATTCCCCGCTGCCCTGGGCCGACCTCGAGTGCCCTACGGTACTCTGCAACGGCCCGTTCAAACTGCCCGTCGCTCTCGTAGGCCTCGCCAGCAGCCAGCTTCGTCCAGACCGAATCGGGAGCCGCCTTCGACAGATGGCTGACCGTCACGAAGGCCATGTGGCCCAAGAGGCGTCCGGCGTGATAGAGGACTTCCGGGTCCTGGGGGTACAACTCAGTCATCCTCAGGGTGACCTCGACTGCCTCGCGGTCACGTGCCAAGCCGCTATAGGACCGCTGCAGCTGGAGTCCAGCCAGACGCTTCAAGGCCGGGTCGCTGACAGCGGCAAAGGCCTGCTCCAGTTCCGGCACGGCTTCCCGAAATCTGCCCAGTTCGCTACGCGTGGCCGCCAGTAGAAGTGCCACGTTTGGCATCCCGGGCTTGAGTGCCACCGCTCGCTCCAAGACGGGAGCCGCCTCGAGGAACCGGCCTTGCTGGAAATAACTGAAGCCTAGACTGGCATGCAGTTCCGGGATATCCGGACCGAATTCCAAGGCCTTTTCCAAGGCTCTGGAGGCATCTGCGTAGCGATTCTCGACGATTGCCTTCTGCCCTGCGTCGAAGTGTTTGCGGAGGAAGTCGCCCGGTGACAGCGTTCCCGTTTGCGCCGCGAGCATCGGGCACAGCCATAGCGCGGCGATCCCGATTAAATCCAAGAAGCGCAAAAAACGGGCTGTCAATTGATTGAGGCAGTCTTGGAGGAGCGAATCCATCAACGCCGCTTCTCAGTGAAGCACATGCCCGCCATCGAGCAGGCCCGCCGTTGCGGTCACAGCGGGCCTGCGTTTAGTTGGAAGCTACCAAACGACCTTGAGACCCATCTGGTTGATGCGGGCGGGACGCGTCCCGGATATCCGGCCGAAGTTCGGGCTAGCCCGGTTCCGGTTCGGAACAGCCCATTGCGTGTGGTTGAACGCATTGAACGACTCGAATCGAAGCTGGACACTCAGCCTCTCCGTAATGTAGAAGTTCTTGAACAGTCCAGTATCGAAATTGTTGATGCCCGGACCTTGCATGATGCTTCTGCCGGAGTTGCCGAGAATGCCACGCGCCGGCTGCTCAAACGCGTTCGTGTTGAACCAGCGATCGATATCGCGCTCCGAAGCCGAGAGTTCGTGGTCTCCCACGACGTTCGCTCGATTCGTGCCGAATGTGTCGTTCAGCCCGCCTAGGTCGGCAGCCTGAATCGTCATTGGAAATCCGTCCTGGAATGTGACGATGCCGTTGATCTGCCAGCCGCCCAGCACGTGATTCGCAATTGCCGGGATATCGGACAGGTATCGCTTGTTGCGACCGAAGGGCAGTTCGTACACGAAGCTGGTGACCAGCCGGTGGTCCACGTTGAAATCCGACAGGCCGTAGTCGCGTCGGAAGTCGTGGTTGTCTAGGAATCCCTGCCATCCGGCAACTGCCCCGCCGTTGCCGATGCCCGCAGCGGCTGACTTCGTGTCCAGGCTCTTAGACCAGGTGTAGGCCGACGTGAAGATCATCGAGCTGGTGCGCTTCTCCAACTTGAAGTTGAATGCGTTGTAGCTCGAAACCCCACTCCAGTCGCTGTCGATGTACACCCCGAAGTTCGGATGTGGCTTGCGTGCCGAGACTGGACAGTCCCGCAGGCCCTCGTTGCCCGGCGTGCCGCAGAACGATGGATCCTGCATCTGCAACGCCTGCGCGATGTTACGCCTCATTAGCAAGTGCGTGCCTTTGGTGCCGACGTAGCTGAAATCGATCGTGGTCGTGTCGTCAAGGGCGCGCTGAATCCCGAAAGTCCATTGCGTCACGTAAGGGTTGCGCGGCTCGGGAGACATGCTCACGGCTAGGAACGTGTTGAAGGCCGGGCTTGCAGGATCTCCCACGAGAATCGGCGGGAACATGTTGTCGGTCGAGCGCAGCGTATTCCCAGGGCCCTCACCACCTCCGATCGTCTGCTGGTACAGACCCCGGCTGACGTACGGATAGATGTCCGACGCTCCGTCGATCTCTCGGCCCTCGGCCGAGTCGAAGAAGACGCCAAAACCGCCGCGGATCACGGTCTTCTCGTCGTCGAACGGGCGGAACGCGAAACCGAAGCGAGGTGCGAATACGCGTTTGGAGGCGTTGTACGGATTGCGGCGGCCGGCGAAGCGATAGTAGCTCTGGTCGCCAACAATGCCTTCGTCGACCAGTTTCTGGTCCGCCACGAGCATTCCGCCAGTCGGATTCGATAGGTCGCGCCAGCCCATCCGGTCGTTGGTTTCATTCGGAATCGTGCGGAAGTCGTACCGTAGCCCCATGTTGAGTGTCAGGCGGGAAGTGGCCTTCCAGTCGTCTTGGAAGTAGGGTGCCAGGTACCAGAAGTTGAAGTCCCGTGGGTTGCCCGCTTGGTCGCCTACCGCGAAGCCGCCCGGCTGGAAGACGCTGGCGTTGCTGTAGTAACCGAGCAGCATGTCCGCCACCGCGTGGTCCCAGTTCGCGTCCCCGGTGAAGAATCCCCGGAAGGTGAACTGGCCGAGAAAGTCGTTCGCGAGGTCGCGTTGTAGCGACCACTGCCGGAAATTGGCACCGAACTTGAACGTGTGATTGCCACGGATCCACGTGGAGCCGTTCGAAATGTCCCACATCGGCTGATTGCTCGCCTGGTAGTCGTTCACCGCACTACCCCCGCCCGACAGGCCTGAGCCGTTGCCTCCAAACCCGACTCCGGGGTACGAGCGCTGCTCTTCGTCAAGGTTGTTGAATACACCGGTGAGCGCCACTGCGTCAATGTCAGCTTGGTCAGCCAAGGCTCCGTGCTGGTTAGCCAAGGCACGGACGTAGCCGAATCGGGACTCGTTGACGAAGGTGGCTCCAATCGGGACCGTGTGTGAGATCTGCCAGTTTTCCGTTTCCTGCACGAAGAACACGTCGCCTAGGTCGGTCGTGTTGCCGAGGGTGATGGCTGTGTAGTCCGAGTTGGTGAAACGCCCAAACAGGTTGCCCCACTTGTTGAGATTCTGGTCTACCCGGATCGTGTACTGATCGACATCGGTTGGGATCGAGCGCTGCCGAAGGTAGTTGCCGCGGTCAGAACTCGAGTTCGGGGCCGGGATGAACTTCGAGACCGCTAGGGTGGCGAGCCTCGAGTTGCGACTCTTGGGTACTCGATTGTCGGGAAACGGCATCGTCGGAGCGCCGACCGGGCCGCTCAAAGGGTCAAGCACCGGCAGCGGGTTCGGATCCCGATTCGGCCCTTGGTAGCCGGTGAAAATTCCCTCGAGTTGATCGCGGGTCGGAACGTTCAAGAACGACAGCGAGGCCCTGCGCGTACGACGACCTTCGAAATTGGCCAGCCAGAATGTCCTGTTCTTGATCGCAGGGCCACCAGCCACGAATCCGAACTGATTCTGGCGCAGCGGATTCTTCGGCGTGTCTGACAGATTGTTAAAGAACGTGCTGGCATCCAAGGCGTCGTTTCGCAGGAAGTGGAACAGCGCGCCGTGCAGTTCATTGGTGCCAGTCTTGCTCACGATATTGATCTGGTTCGCACTGAAGCCGTACTCGGCCGAATAGGTGGCCGTCTGCTCCTTGAATTCTTGGATGGCGTCGATCGAGAGGATCGCTGCGGGAGTGCCAAGTGCGGTATCGGTGTTCGACGTACCGTCAAGCAGGTAGTTGTTCGACGTTGGGCGGGCACCATTGATGCTGATGGCACCGCCAGCGTCCCGACGCATGCTGCCCTGTTCACCGTTTGTCTCGACGGCGCCGTTACCGAGGAACAGAAGCTGTAAGAAGCTGCGTCCGTTCAATGGCAGCTGCGTGACTTGCCTCTGGCTGACCGTGTGTCCGACAGAAGCGGTTTCGGTGTCGATTGCTGCCGCTACCGCGGCCACCTCGATCGTCTCCGTGACCGAGCCAATCACCATCTCGACATTGATGCGAAGGGTCTGGTTGACGTTGAGGCGAACGCCTGTCCTCCGTACCTGCTGGAAGCCCTCGGAGTTGGCCTGTACGGTATAGAGCCCGACAGGCAGGAAGGGAAAGGTGTAGTCCCCGCTTTCATTGGTCGAGGTTTCGCGGGTGAGGCCCGTCTCCTCGTTGATCAGGGTGACACCAGCTGCAGGTACGACAGCACCGCTAGTGTCGGTTACAGTGCCGTTAATCTGACCCGTGGCCGTTTGGGCGCTCAAAGCCCCCGAAAACAGCCCGGCCAGACACAGCACCGCGGTCAAAGCTCTTACTGCTCTCATTGGTGTAGCATCCTCCTTCGGACAAACAACAGATTGCTCGAGCGCCTGCACCAGTTTGTAGGCGATACCCTCCAACAGTGTAACAGTATACCGCTATCAAAGTGAATCATTGGGTTTCCGAGCCATCGAGCGCCCAAGGCAGCGCAACGTGCATCATGCGTGGGCAGTGCGGTAACCCACAGAGGTCCTCATAGAGTCCACTGAGGATACAGCAGCGCAAGGCGGCGATGGCATTGGCCGCATCGACCGTCCAGTGCATCCCCGGGCGCTTCAGGCGCGTAGCGAGGGCGGTTTTGCAGCTGGACTCGACCACGCCGGAAGCGAAGCACAGCCCGCGCGTTCGGAAGTCGGCGTATCGCATGCGCTCTCGGTTGTGGGCGATGTACTCGGCGCACTGGGCGGCCTCCTCGCAGCTGGCGGCGTGGGAGCGCAGGACGGCAAGCACGTTGTCGAGGCAGCCGTCATCCAGCTCGTCGCAGCGCACATCGTCCCACAGCCGAGCCTGGTTTCCCCTGGACACGCTGTCGCGGGCAGGCAAGCTGGTCGGCAGGGCTTGCCGCCTGCCGTGTCGGGAACCCCCTGGAGCGCCGTTCGCGGGTCTGCCCGCTGTTACCCGGAGTTCCGTGTTCCCAACCATTGCGAGGCACCCGAATGGGACCCATTTCGCAACGCAATGACGGAACTGGCAACGCGGACCGTGTAGGTCCAACCCGGCCCCGTCCGGCGCGTGCGGCTGTCATGCTGCGCTGGTCTCCCTCCTGGCATCCGCCGGGGTTCGGGAGGCCCGTCCGGCACCACCAAAACCGAATGTGAGCAGCGGCCCACCATTGCCTCGAAACTCCCAGCGTCAACTACGTCCGGTCGCTAGCTCTGCAGAATCGACCCCCGCCTAGGCAGATTACCGTCGTGGGCGACCGATCACCGTCCCGTAACGGCAACTGGCAATTCCGAGCAAGCGCCTCCGCAGCTTGCCTGGGACGGAAAACGCTACGAGCAGACCCAACGCGCTTGGCAAACAGGCGGGGCGACTATTCAGTGCCCGCCTTCCTCCAAGCGGCGCGATGCTTGCGCTGAGCTTTGGGGTCCGTCTCGGAATCGATCAGCGCCAGTGCACGAACTGAAATCGCACTAGCTTTCAGAGAATCCGCCAAGTTTCGCAGCGCTGCTACGACGTCGCTGCGAACCAGCGAACCGTTCTTCTCGGATGCACATTCCCTGAACCGTTGCTCAAGCGCATCCGCAACCATAGCCGCCAAGTCGGGACTCGCAAGACCGATCCGCCAGAGAGATTGGAGCGCGTGTCGCGCTGTCACCGTCTTCTCGTCTCGAGTCACGGCGGCAACGGCGGTGAAGTCTCGAAGCATCCTCGAATCGGGGTCACTGATGGCGAGGCGCGCCAGCAGTTGGGCAGCGAACGAGCGCTTGTGTCCGTCTGGATGACTCAAGTCCTTGACCATCTGGTCCCATACTTCATAGGCCCAAGTCACGGGTCTCTCGGTAATCTCGAACAACTCCACCAGCGCTTGGTAGGACACGTTCCGATCGGATGAGCCGCGGGCTTCGAACAGCTCCCTTATGCGTTCTTCCACGGTTCAGGTTCCGACTATTCCACCGAACGCAACCTCGCTCCGGCGGGGTACCTCAATGATCGCGGGAAAGCGACGTGCAGGTCGAAAGCACGATTCTCCCGCCCTCCACAGACGAGCAAGACCTCAACCACCGGGTCGATACTGCGCAACAACAGCCGGCGAAAATGCACACAGTCGTCAAGCCTTCTTAGAGACACAAAGTCAGGGTCGACCGGAACCGGCCAGCGCCTGGCGTATCGCTTCCTCGGCCAACCGCGCCATCACCGCGTAACCGGCCGCGTTCGGCAATACTCCATCTACGGTGAGCTGGTGATTGAAGTCCCGTCCCGACGCCAATGCCGGGTAGTAGTTCAGATAGACGAGGCCGCGGGTCTCGGCGTACTCTTCAAGCCAGTCGTTCAGTCCGAATATCTTCCCGCGGGGCAGAAACGGCGCGAGTGCGCTTCCGCACTCGCACACCGGAAGCAGCGATGCCAGAACGACCTCGATGCCGTTCGCATGGGCAAGGTCGACCATTGATTCAAGGTGCTCGCCGATCATGCGTTGCGTGCCCGGCACCCTCAGTCCCGTAACGTCATGCATGCCAGCCTGGATGACCACGGCCTTCGGCTGCAGCGCGACAACATCCTGGCGGAAGCGGACCAGCATCTGCGGGGAGGACTGGCCGGCGATACCGCGGTTGATGTAGGGTTTCCCGGGAAAGAACTCCGAATCGCCCTGGCCCCAGGATTCCGTTGCATCGTCGCCAAAGAATACGACACGCTGCTCTCCCGGCTCTGGCGGGGGAAGTTCAGCGTTGAGGCTCCCGTATCGTATGAGCCCGCCCCAGTCCCGAATGAGCTTGCGTTGCGCCTTGACCCTCTGCTGAAGGGTAGTGACTTGAACTTCCTGGGCGACGAGGGGTTCGGCGGCTGCGACAGCTGCCAGGAGGCCCGCGACAGACCGCAGAACTATCGCTCGATTCCGTAGCACCAGACCGTACCGTCGAAGGTAGCGATGTATACCCGCCCGTTCGCGAGGGACAACCCGCTCCAGTGATTCCAAGAGGTGATTTCGTCGCCACTCGACCATAGTTCGTTGCCATTGCGTGCGTCCAAGGCGTAGAGCACCGCATTCGTCGAGCCCGCGATGCGCTCCTCAGCAGTGTTCGTCAGCGCGGCGTCCGGCATCGCCTGGTGCGTGTCCTCCCCGTTGCCGTAGGCGAAGACCAAGCCGTTGGCGATCAGAGGCGGCTCGGCCCGGTTCATGTCGCGTGATATCCACGCCGGTCTGAGCCAAGCTTTGCCATCAAGGTTGGTCTCGACGGTGAAGGCGACAATCGCTCCGTTCGTGACTTCGCCACGCTCGATTGGTGCGTGGAACTTTGAGTGTTTCGGGCCCCAGATCGGTGTCAGAACCCAGCGCGTTCCGTCCTCATCCTCCCATGTCGCCATCGAACCCCAGATACCCGCCGACGCGAAATTGACTTCTTCGTTACAAAGCAAGGGCGTACGGTACTCCGGCGTGCGATGGTCATCGCCGCCGATCGACTCGGTGTCCATGAGATAGACGACACATTCTTTCCCCGCGTCGACCATGAGTTCTCGGCCTTCGTAGTCGAAGATTGCGGGAGTCACTTGCATGTCAAGGTCGCGCTTGAAGAGCCATTCGGCATTGGAAGGGCCGTAGTAGTCAACAAGTTCCAGGGACTTAGTCTCGGGATCCTGTTGAACACCGATGATGCCGTTGCCGAAGACGCCGTTCTCGGGGTCCCACGGCCCGTCGCCCGTCCCGGTGTAGAGCACCTTGGACTTGCTGATGGCCGGACCTGTACGGCCCCACATTCCTCCGCCGGCCGGCCCCCAGCTGCCGACTCTGTCCGTCTCGAGATCGTAGGCATAGACCATGTTCGGATTCCCGCCGCAGCCCTGAGCGGTATGGGTATAGATGACGTCGTCAACGAGATTGAGCGCGTAGGGCTTGCCGTCGGGGGGCATGAACTTCGCCGGCGGGGCCACGTCGGTGCCATCGGCAACGTTGAGCCTATGCAGGCGGCCGTCCCACGAAGCCGCGTAGATGGTGTACTTGCCCGGCGAGTCGCTGCGGCCGATCACCGGGGTGGCCATGATGCCGCCGGGGCAGAGCGTGTAGTGCGCCTGGATCTCCCCTTCGGGCTGGTAGGTGTTCTCGAAACGCTTCGTCCAGATCAGTTCCCCGTTGCTGGCGTCAATGCCGTACAGGTTGTCAGAGACTCCCGTTACGATGGCGATTTCCTTGGGGCCTTCGGAAGTGTGCACGCCATCGGCGATCAGAACCGGGAACAACGAGTGCATCTGGCGGGGTTCGTTGTCGAGCCTGATCTTCCAGAGCAGCTTCATCTCCGAAATTGAGTCCTTGCTGAAGATGGTCTCGTCGCGCTGCCATGCAGTGCGTCGGGAGTCTCCGCCATCCGTCAGCCACTCGGCCGCAAGAAGCAGCGGGACCGAGAACATACAAAGGACGATCATCCGCAGGAGTGTCATTGCTCAACCTCAGGCTGGTCCCATAATAGACAGACCTAGCGACCGGACACAGGTAATACGGGGCCGGTGTTCGGCGTAGAACGGGGGTAGTGCGGGTAGGGCTCCGCGTTTTCCGTCCGGAGACGATCGCTTGGCTGCGCACGGCTTTGCGCCGGGGCCAGCTGTCGCGGGCGGCTCTGGGTCGCGGGATCTGTGAGCTGGAGGACTGGCGCAACCCCAAGGGCGCGTATTGCAGCGCCTCGGCGCGCAAGGTGCTCCCCGAACTGGCCGCCCAACTGGAACTCCCGCTGCCGCCCGCCTGCCGCCCGCGGGCCGGACCCGCCCGCGCCGTCGACCTGCTTCGCGGGCTCGCTGGCGGAGCTCGGCCCGGTCCGCCTGCGTCTGGCCGCCAGCGAGGCGCAACGGCGGCTGTGCGCCGCCCTGCTCGACCAGCACCTTCCGCTGGATCCGGGCCGGGCTCCCGGCTGCCGGCTCAGCTACCTGCTGGAAGCCGCTTGCGGGCCGCTGGGCGTGCTCTCGTTCGTGGCGGCCCCGTTCCGGCTGGGGCCGCGCGATGAGTTCCTGGGATGGGACGCCCGGACGCGCGGAGCGCACCTGCAGCGGGTCGTCAGCCATGATCGTTTCCTGCTCGTAGCGGGCGTGCAGGTCCCGAACCTGGCCTCGCACGTGCTGGGACAGGCGGTGGAGCGGCTGGCTCGCGGAGGTTGGGGCGGGCTGTTCCGCCCCCTCGGGAGACTCCCCGGAGTTCGCTCCCGGCAACTTCATCAAGCGTGCGAGCAGGATCCAATCCCCATCAGGCGTGGAAAGGCGTGGAGCAAACGGACCCAAAATGTAGCTAGTGAGCAGCGGCCCACCATTGCCTCGAAACTCCCAGCGTCAACTATCTCCGGTCGCTAGTAGACAGACCCAAGTGCTTCGCCGGACATGCTAGCTTATCCATTACTTGGCGACACGGCAACAGCGCCATGACTGGAGTGACGACAAAATGAGACCGGCAGCCCGATTGGCCTTGGTGAGCGCAGGCTTGGGATTCACGTGCGTTGCGTGGGCGCAAGATTGGACGACAAATGGCTTCGATGCGCAACGCTCGTTCTGGTTGCGGGCAGATTCGAAGATCTCGGTCGAGACGGTCAAGGAACGGGACTTCCAGCACCTGTGGAGAATCGATCTCGGGGGCGAAGCCCCACCGCAGGCTCCAATACCCGGCCCGGTACTTCTGGACTTTCTGATCAGCCATCGAGGGTTTCGATCGCTTGCCTTCCTCACCGGGGCGGACGGAACTGTCTTCGCTTTCGACACCGATCTGGCGCGGAGGGAGTGGCAGCGCCCATTGGGCTTGGGCCAAGAGCCACAGGGAATGTCCGATGAGTGCCAAGTTGGAACGTCAAGCGTCACTCGGCCTGCTATCGCGGCATTCCCGTCGATGTTTGCGGTCGGAGGATTCGGGCCGGCTCGCCGTAGCCCCGGCGTCGGCGCGGTCGGTGAGCCCGAGGCCGGCGCGGTCACGCTTGGCCTTCCACGGAGGCCCCCATTTCGTCGTCCGGAGCCGCCAAAGCCGGGAGCCCGACAACGGCCAAGGCCGCGCCCGTCATTGTTCGGCCTGAGCGCCGTATACGCGCTATCCCCCGCTGGTTCGCTGCACACCCTGCTGGCATCGAACGGCATGGACCACCTAGAGCCGATCCCATTCACGGCACTCGGTGCCAAAGTTGACGGGTTGATCGTGGTGGATGGAGTTGCGTACGTCTCGACAGCGAACAGCTGTGGAGGAGTTCAAAGCGGGGTGTTCGCGCTCGACATCGAATCGAAACGAGTATCCTCCTGGGAACCAGAAGGCGGTTCGGTTGCCGGAACGGCCGGTCCCTCCATGGTGCCTGACGGGACGCTATACGTGGCGACGACGGACGGACGCGTCGTCGCGCTCGAGGCCAAGAACCTGCGAGAAAAAGACTCGGTCCGGGTCGCCGGAAAGCGTTTTACATCCTCTCCGGTCGTTATGGATATCGATGGCAAGGACTATCTCGCGGTCGCCGCCGATGATGGCTCCGTCGTGCTCATGAATGCGGCAGACCTCGCTACCGGGGCCTTAGGCAGTACCCGTGGCTATCACTCCTCGACCCGCTTCGACGCCAGCGCAGTCGCGACCTGGCGCGATGCTGAGGGGTCCACGTGGGTGCTGGCCCCAGTTGGCGGTGATTTGGATCCAAGTGATGGGATCACGAAAAACGGCTCCGTCACCCAAGGAGCGATTGCGGCTTGGCGAATCGTAGAGGCGGACGGTGCGCTCGCGTTCGCCGGAGGCTGGCTCTCCGAGGACCTGGAGGCACCTCAACCGCCCATCGTCGTGAACGGGGTGGTATTCGCGACAGCTGGCGGACAGCAAGGGCCGGCTATTCTGTACGCGCTGGAAGCCAACACTGGCAAGGTACTTTGGGACAGCGGGGCTACGTTGGGCACGCGACCCGCTGGCGGGCTTTCGGCTGGTGGGAACGAGGTCTTCGTCACGACCCTTGATGGTGGGCTGCACGCGTTCGGTTTCCCGATTGAGCATTAGTGAGACGCATCCTCGGACGAGGAAGGAAGAATCCCCGAGACAGAGGGGCCTCCGCGTCCGAAGGCGAGGCTCGTCGTTGCTTCGAGCATCACCCGAACAATCGCAGGAGGCGTGCCGGCAGCGAAGACGCGATCAACCTCGGGGTAGTGTGATGTCCGGACGGGTACCTAGGTTCGCCAGACTTCTGACGACGAGGAGGACGAGATGGCCGTATCCGCAGCGCGCTGACGGCGCAGCCCGCGTCCGCCTGTCCGCCTTTGCTGTTAGGCTACGGTTCGGGACAATGCACACCTCGGTCGTTCTCAGGCCGAACCCGCGTTCCGTATGGTGTGCGTCCGGGCAATCCGTCCAACTCCGCACGCTCCCCTAAGCCCCAGAGGGCGGTATTATCGAATCGGAACCGTTGTGGCGCTAGGCAAGTTCGGATAGGATTGGCCCTTAGCCCAAGAACTGGAGACTCGCAGTGAGGAACGCACCTTCGAATTGGGCGAGCGCAGTCGTGCTCGCTGCCGTAACCTTGCTTGCGGCGGGCCTGTTTATGGGAGACACGGGGACGGCCCAAGAGCGCAAGTCAGCCAGAAGGAAGTTTGACTTTCGTGCCTTGATGCCAGCGCCGATCTCTCACGACACGACCGGATTCAAGGCAGTATTCGACGGCGACTCCCTCGACGGGTGGGACGGTGACCCGGATCACTGGCGGGCCGAGGACGGCATGATTGTCGGGGAATCGACGGCGGAGAACCCCTTGGAACGCAACACGTTCCTGATTTGGCGGGGCGGCCAACCAGCCGATTTCGAGCTTGTGCTGGACTACCGTATCAGTTCAACCAATAGCGGAGTGCAGTTCCGAAGCAGCGAGATGCCCGAAGTCGGGAAGTGGGTCCTCAAGGGCTACCAAGCCGACTTCGACGTCGAGAACCGGTTCACGGGCCAGATCTACGAAGAGCGCGGACGCGGTTTCCTAGCGATGCGCGGTCAGTTCACGCAAGTAGCTGCAGGCGAAAAGGCCCGCGTCATCGGCAATATCGGGGACGCAGAGGTGCTCAAGGCTCGTATCAAGAATGGCGACTGGAACCGATTGCACATCATTGCGAGAGACAACGTCCTTGTCCAAGTCTTGAACGACCAGCTCATGAGCGTGGTGATCGACGACGACCCAGAGCGACGCTCCATGAAGGGGCTCTTGGGCGTCCAGTTGCATACCGGTCCTCCGATGAGGATCGAGTTGCGCAACGTGATGCTCAAAGTTCTCTAATGCCCTCGGCCATGGCGCAGGTGCGCGCGGCGAAACTCGAGGTGCATGCTCGTTCACTCCACGCCGGACGGTCTGCGAATACACCCGAGCGACGCGCCTAGGCGAGTCGACGGCGATCAGGACTAGCTGAAGCGCAAATATCCGGACCAACTGAGGCTGGCAACAGCCGCGCTCTTGAAGTGCGAGAAGACCCGGCAATCGGCGTTTCAGCCGCGCCGGATTGGGTCCGGACCGGCACTACATCTAGAGCGACTCCTTACGAGCGATTGCTGTCTTGGCGAGCGGAATATGCGAGGAACGTCATTCGCCTGAATAACTCGAACGTACGAGTCTCAACACGACGTGTTCGGGTTTGCGAAGGGGTTACCCGTCCGACGGGCGATGGAAGTCGGTCAATTCGACGAAAGGACATCCGGATGCTGTTCGTGCGGGGGGGGCGAACGCGAGCTAGCGCGATTCAGGATTGGGGAAGGTCTCGGATCGGATGACGCCCTCGCCCTCCCGTACGACAATAAGCAGGTCGGCCTCCACGGTACCGATCTTCTCGACCTCGCCGGTTGGCCAACGCACCTCAAGGCTCGCTTCCTCGGCATCTCCCAATCCGAAGTGGAGTCGACGGTCGTTCGCAGAGTAGAAACTCGACTGCGCCTGCACGGTCTGAGCCTGAATCCTGTTCCCGTAACGGGCTGTCACACGGGCTCCTATAGCCGCGCGGTTCGACGAAGTGCCGACTAGGAGGATCTTGAGCCAGTGCCGCCGCCGGTTGACGTCGTTGCGCAGAAGCGAAGGCGGCTCGTTCATGTTGACGATCAGTATGTCGACGTCCCCATCGTTGTCGAAATCCCCGAACGCGCATCCCCGAGAGGAATGCAATGCGGCGATCCCTGGACCGGCTTCATCGATCAACTGCTCGAACTTTCCGTTGCCAAGGTTCCGGAACACGCACCGCGGAGTCCTGTAGGGATAGCGAGGCAACTGGGCCTCCAACTCCGGATAGACGCTACCGGTGACGAGAAAGATGTCGGGAAGGCCATCGTTGTCCAAATCCACGATTCCTGCACCCCAAGCCGTGAACCGCGTCTCGACTCCGATTCTGGCGGCCAGCGTGACATCAAAGAACGAACCCTCGCCATCGTTGCGGTATAGGACGTCCGTGTCATCAGAGAAATGAGTCTTGAATATGTCTAGGTCGCCGTCAAGGTCGTAGTCGCCTACGCCCAAGCCCATGCCTGCTTGCTCGTGTCCGTCTTCATTCATGGCAACACCTCGGAACAGCGCGTCCTCAGTAAAGGTGCCATCGCGGTTGTTCTGGAAATAGAAGCTCGGCGACGAATCGCAGGCCACGTAGATGTCCGGCCATCCGTCTTCGTCATAATCGGCGGCGACTGCGGTCATGGCGTATGAGCCACGAGCGGCAGCGATACCGGACTCTTCGCTGACATCGATGAAGCGACCGCCGCCGTCGTTACGGTATAAGTAGCAGCGCGCCGGCGGTAGCCCCCGGGGCCCGCAATTCACAGGCACGCCTTCGTAAAAGCAGAAGTCCCGCTCGCCGGGCTTAGGGGTTGTTTCGGGGTCAAACTCCAGGTAAGTGGCGACAAAGAGGTCCAGGTTGCCGTCGCGGTCATAGTCGACCCACGTGCATCCGGACCCCCATCGGCGATCAGGACGGATCAAGTCCGCCTGCTCCGTCACGTCCTCGAAGCCCCCATTTCCAGTGTTTCGGTAGAGGACGTCCTGCCCCCAGTAGGTCACGAAGAGATCATCGAAACCATCGTTGTCGAAGTCTCCGACCGTCACAGCGGACGCCCAGCCGCTACGTCGAAGACCGGCTTCCTCAGTAACTTCGCGAAACGTACCGTCCCGATTGTTCTTGTAGAGCCGGAGGGTGGCTTCCGGAGCCCCGCTGGTGAACCGCGTACCCGACAGCAACAGTACGTCCAACCAGCCGTCGTTGTCGTAGTCGAGAAAAGCGCATCCGCAACCGATTGCTTCGAGGATGAACGTAGTGCTCTCTGCTTCGCCGTAGACAACCGGCTCGGTCAGGCCTGCCTCCGTGGCGACATCCGTCAGACTGCATTCGAACGGAATTCCGGAGGGTTCCTCGCGACGCTGCGGTCTGATATTGCGGACAGCCGGTCCCTGTGCGAGCAAAGGGGAAGCAACCAGGCTGAGGCATTGTCGACGAGTCCATCTCATTGGCTAGTGCGACGAACGGCTAGGTTACCACCGGGCGATTGCTGTCGCCCACACCCCACGCGGAAATGTTCCTCGTGAAGGGGCAGGTGTGTCCGGTTTCGCGCCGACCCCATCTTTGGAGTTCTTGCGAGGGGACAGTGCAAAGCTGTTGAATCCACTTGCCTGGATTTGTCATCCAGAGATCATGAGCGCAGATGGGGGTATGCACCTGACTCAGGTAGCCCCTAGATATTGTGGTTGGCGGAATCGTGATTGTCGCCCGTCAACTCCTTGCAGCGCACTGCGAGCGAACCCCTACGGGTCCGGCTTCTCCGGCTTGCCTCCCACGATCGACCGGTAGGGGGTTGGCTCAATGGCCGCCGCCTGCTGGACCAGCCTGTAGAAGGGCTTGCCTCGGCTGCGCGATTTCCGGCGGCTGAACCGGAAGCTGAACTCGTCCAAGTAGTAGTCCAAGTGGCGGGCACTGACCGCCCCTTGGTGAGTTCCGGCCCACCAGCGCTTGAACAGGGATGCGATCCGATGCACATGCGGCAGCAGCTGCCCTGCCAACTTGGGATCCCGTAGGACGGTTACCTCGTGCGGATAGCCGAGGCCTTCCAGCGGTGAGTAGCTCGGCCAGCCGGCCGCATGCACCGTAGTGCCTGGCTCGACCGCCTCGCACACGAACCCCAGCAGACTCGTGGCCGAAGGGTCCGCCACCACGCGCATGCGGATGCGCCCGATCCCGGAGCCGTCCTCGGGCGCTTCGACCGCGATCGCGACCAGCGCCTTGGTCACGGTTTGCCGACCCCGCACGCCCTCTTCGGCTCCCCCCACGTAGGTCTCATCGATTTCCACGCGACCGTGCAGCCGATCCCGGCCGGGCCGGACCATGGCCCGGCGCAGCTTGTGCAGACAGGTCCGCGCCTGGCCGACGACAACTACGTTGGCGGCGTGCATTGTTGTCGTCACGTCGGTAGTACACCGCCAGTTCCATGGCCACCAGCACGTCCGGGCGATCCCGGAAGTGGTTCCGCAAGGCCGCCGCCGCTTGCAGCACAGCATCGCCGTGCGAGATGCTCTGTGCGATCCAATTCTGTTCTGGGTATTCGATTTCGTCCGGCTTCGCAAGCGCCTCGGCAACGGCTGTGGCCGGCCCGGCAGATTCGCTGTCTGTGGCGGTCGTGAAGGCCATCTCGCATGGGGCAGCGCTTGAACGCGCCGCCTTGGATGATGCTAGCACCGTGCCGGGGCGCGTCCACTGACCTGCCGCTGTCGTGACGCGAGCTTGATTTCCAGCGCTGCTCGCGTCCAGAGCGACGCGGTGCGCAGCTTGCCGCTGCGCTCTGAGCGGAGCGCCCGCCGAGCGCCAAGCTCCGCCCCCAATCACACCCGGCGCGAGTGGATCCGCGCCTTGGAGCCAGATGCAACTAATCGTGATTGTGCTGGTTCGTGCGAACGGATCCACGGAGCGAACGGCGGTGAGTGCCGGGGCCAAGCTCGGCCAGCTACAGGCCAGCTCGCGCCGCTCCGCGGGCATCGGGTCAGGCGCTGTAGTGGACATGCCCGCCGAGCGAGGGTCTCGCGGAAGTTGGCGGGAGGCTATGCCTCATTTCGATCGGGAGATCGAACGCTTCGGAAAAGGAGAGTCAATGTCACAATCTCACCGTAAGCCTGACTCGCGTGTAAACGTTACGAGGAGACAAGGAGTCTAGTGGCCAGTCCGGGCGGCATGTCTGCACACGGCGATCAGCTTTGTCGTAAGCACCCTCGTCGGAGCGTCCCACGGCCGAGTAGGCAATTCGTAGCGTGCGAACGCACCGCTAAGTGTCTTCGGCCGGATCCGGCTCGTTGCGCCTGACGTGTCCGAGCGCCGCTCGGGCAGACTTCTCGTCGACCATTTCCCGCTCTAGGTAGTACGAGATCACATCGCTAATGCGATAAAGGCTGTGAACCGGATAGCCCTGTTCGCGGAGGCCGCGATCGCCACCCTGCTCGCGATCCACGACCACCAAGATCCGCGCGACTTCCAAGCCTGCCTCACGCAAGTAAGCGGTGGACCAGACTTTCGTCGCGCCAGAAGCGATGACGTCGTCGATCAGAGTGATCTCACGCTCGGTGTTGCACGTCCCCATGTAGGCGCTGCTGCCGTACTGGCCGCCCGGGTAGGCCGCGCGCTGCTTGCGCAGCTGGCCGTATGCCAGCGGTTGATCCGTGCCGCGCGACGCCAGCGCGGCGGCCAGCGCTAGCGGCGTGGCCGTGTCCGGAATCCCCACGACTTGCTGTGGCCGCCTCGAGTCGCCCGCCAGGGCGAAGATCTCCCGGTGCAGGGCGGCGCCCAGGGCCTGCAGCAGGTCGAGGTCGTCGTAGAGCCCGTGCCGCAGGTCAATGAAGATGGGCGTATTGAGCCCGTACTCTTGGCGCACTCGATCGCCGAGGAGGATCAGGCCTCGGCGCCAGAACGCGTCGAGGATGGGGTCAGCCTGCATCTTTCCCCGAGCGTCCTATTGGACTTCTCGCACCGCTGGCATGCCGTCCACGAAACCTGCCCCGTCCTCGCGCAATTCCGCGATCGCCAGTTCCCGCATGTGCAAGAGGCGCTCTCGATGTTCGGCCTTGATCGCGAGGTTGTCCAGCTCCTCCGGGTCGGCGCGCAGGTCGTAGAGTTCCTCCAGATCGTTGATCAGCGGGCGGATGTACTTGAAGCGGCCTTCGACCAGCATGACGTACCACGGGACGTTGCTGTGCATGACATCTTCGCCAGTGGGGATCGTGTCCGTGTCCGAGCCGTACTTTCGGCCCGTCGCTGTGAGCAGGGCGGGATGCGGCCAGGCTCGCTGCGGATCCTCGAGCAGGGGCGTGAGATCCTCTCCGTGCATCTCCCACGGCAAGTCGATGCCCGCGAAGCTGAATATGGTCGGCACCAAGTCCACGCCCGCCACAGGGTTTGGGGTGACCGCCCCTTCGGGAATGCGCCCGGGCATCGAGATTACCAGCGGCGAGCGGATGGTGGCGTCGTACGGGGCGACCTTCTGCCGGAAGCCGTGCTGGCCCCACGCGAAGCCTTGGTCGGAAGTCCAGATCACCAGGGTGTTTTCGCGCTGGCCTGACTCGTCGAGCGCCTTCAGGACGCGGCTGATGCCTTCGTCGAGGGCAAGCACGCCTTGGTGGTACTGCCTCACCAAGGACACCAGCGAGTGCCCCCCGTAGGTAGGCGTGCCATTGGGCCCCCTCTGCCAGAAGTTGATCTTCTGCGCCCAGTCGGGCTTGCCGGGCCGCGGGGGGGAAATATCCGCCGGGGTGTCGAAATCAATCCCCGGATAGGCTTCCATGTGGCGGTCCGCCGGCGTGAACGGACTATGGACCGCGCCGTAGCACAGCCACAGGTACCACGGCTTGGACTCGTCGCGGCCGTTGCCCTCAATCAGGTCCACCGCCCAGTCGGTGTACTGGTCGGTGGAGTAGCGCTCGAGCACTTCGGTCTTGCCGCCTTGGTAGGTGATGGGCTGGTCGTAGTAGTAGTTCTGGTTCGTCTCCGTGTACTTCGGGCGGTTCCAGACGATCTGGAAATCCCAGTCGCGGCCGTAGCCCGTGTCGGTGCCTGTGTGCCACTTGCCGATCTGCGCAGTGAAGTAGCCGTGCTGCCGGAACACGCTCGGCCAGAACGGTGCCTTTTCGGGGTCATACGTGCTGCCGGGGTAGGGGCCTTCCATGCGCATCGATTCGACCCCGAACTGGTGGTGCCCGGTCAGCAGGGTTGCGCGCGACGGCATGCACCACGTGCCGATGTAGGCGTACTCGAAGCGGACGCCCCGACTCGCCAGTTGGTCGAGGTTCGGGGTCTGCACCCATGGATACGACTCGGGATAGGCTCCCACCGTGCGGTGGGAGTGGTCGTCGGTGTAGATGAAGAGGATGTTGGGTCGTTCCGGAGTCGCCGGCTGAGCGCCTGCGACGGCGCAGCAGAGCAGGGCGATGGCGGTCACGGCGACCAGCTGATGGCGCATTGCTGTGGACATGGGGACCTCGCGGGCAGGCACGATTGTATATCGAGACAGTGCGGCGTCGGCCAGTGCAATGGCCTTTAAGGATCGGGCGGTCGGAAATGGGCCTGGATGCGGTTCAACAAGCTAGGTCCGCGCGCTCGACCCGCCAGCCGTCCAAGTTGCCGAGCACGGTCAGCGCCATGCGATCCTGCTGGAACCATTCGATGGCCAGTGCCTGGACTTCAGGGGCGGTCACGGACTCGATTCGGTCGTTGATCTCATCGAGCGAGCGGACGTGGCCGTGGATCGCTTCTTGGCGCGCCAAGTTCGCCATGCGGCTGCCGGTAGATTCCAAGCCCAGCATGAGGCTGCCCTTGAGATGGTCCTTGGCCCTGCGCAGCTCGGATTCCGGTGCCGGCCTGTCCTTGAGGTCCCGGAACTCCCGCAGCGCGTACTGCAGCACTGTGCGCAGGGCATCGAGCGACGTGCCCGCCCCTACCGAGAGGCACCCGGCGTCGGAATACAGGCCCAGGTCAGAATAGACGCTGTAGGCCAGTCCCGCTTCCTCGCGGATCTTCTGGAACAGGCGGGAGCTGAAGCCGCCGCCGAGCAGCGTGCTGAGCACCAAGCCCGCGAATCGCCTGGGGTCGAGCGCGGAGAAGGTTTCGACTCCGAGCAGCACGTGGACCTGCTCCAGGGAAGGCTTGTCGCGGAGCACGATTTCCGCTTGGCCCTGCGGCGGCTGCTTGGGGCGGATCGTGCCGCTGCCTTCGAGACCGCCGAAATGCCGTTCGGCCGCGCGCACGAATTCGTCGTGGTCGATATTGCCCGCGGCCGCGAGCATTAGATTGGAGGCGCAGAACGTGTCCGCGAAGAACTGCCGCAAGCGGCTCCGGCCGAATCCTCGGATGGACTGCTGCGTGCCGATGACAGGGCGTCCCATGCCGTGTCCGCGCCAGAAACTGCCCGCGAAGATGGTGCCCAGTAGGTAGTCGGGGTTGTCCTCGTCCATCTTGAGCTCCTCGAGGATGACTCCCTTTTCGCGCTCGATCTCGTCTTCGGCGAGGGTTGGGTTTTGCACCATGTCGGCGAGGATGTCCAAGGCGCGCGGCCAGTGCTCGTCCAGCACCTTGGCCGTGAACGCCGTGGTCTCTTTCGACGTGAACGCGTCGAGATTCCCGCCCAGTCCGTCGATCTCGCAAGCCAGTTCGCGCGCCGAAAAGCGGTCGGTGCCCTTGAACACCATGTGCTCGATGAAATGCGTGATCCCGCTCTCGGGATCGGACTCGTGCCGGGAACCGGCGTTGAGCCAGACCCCCAAGGACACAGAGCGGACCGCGGGCATCGATTCTGTGACAACCCGCAAGCCATTGGGGAGCGATGTCTTGTGGATATTGGCGGGCAAGGCGCGCTCCATGCTCGCCATCGTAGCAATGCAATGGAGGGCGGAAAATGCCGGCTGTCACGCTAGGCGTTTCGTGCGATGCTAGGTCCGCATGCGGCGTCGGGAGTTCATCGCATCCGCCGTTGGCGCGGCTGCCGGCATCGGCTGCGGGTCGGAGCCCGGCCCGCCGGAGGAGACGGGGCAGGCTGCCCGCTTGACGGTCGATTTTCACCAGCATACAAATTACAGCGGACGCAGCGATGACGAGTTGGTGGCCCACCAACGCAAGATGGGAGCAGACCTGACGGTACTGCTGCCTGCCGGGTCTAGGTACGGGCTGGCCGCAGAGGCGTACGGAAACGACTCGGTCGTGGCACTGGCAGAGCGGTTCCCGACAGAGTTCGTGTGGTTCGCCAACGAACTCCCAGACATCGAGCAAACGCGGCCGGTGCTTGAGCGCTACCTGGGACTGGGCGCCAAGGGCATTGGCGAGCAGAAGTTCCCGGTTGCGTGCGATTCGGAGGCCATGCAACTCGTGTACTCGATCGCTCGCGACTACCAGGTTCCCGTGCTGATCCACTTCCAGCACGAGGCCTATAACACCGGCATCGAGAGGTTTCAGGCCGTGTTGGAGAAGTTCCCGACGGTCGACTTCATCGGGCATGCGCAGACGTGGTGGGGCAATATCGACGCCAAGCACGACCAAGCGGTGATGTACCCCAAGACGCCGGTTACGCCTGGCGGCATCACGGACCGCCTGCTATCCGACTACCCAAACATGTACGGCGACCTCTCGGCCGGCTCCGGGTTGAATTCGATGCTGCGCGACGAGGAGCACGCCCGCGGGTTCTTGGAGCGGCACCAGGACCGCCTGCTATGGGCCAGCGACTGCAACGACACCATCGGAGAAGGGCAAGATTGTATCGGCGCCAAAGGCCTCGCTTCGCTGCGGCGTCTGGCTCCCGATGATGCAGCGCTTCGCAAGATTTTGGGCGGCAACGCAACCCGCCTACTGAAGCTTTCCTGAGCAGATTCGCCGTCACGGTGCCGGGACTGGTTGAGGCCTTGACCGGGGACGCGGCACCAGCGCGCGCTGGTACGCGAACGATCCCGAAGCGTTTCTGCGGCACCTCGGTGGCATTCGTCCAGCGCTGCCAATGTCCGCTTGCAACTCGGACCAGTAGCGGCATTCTGCTCGCGACTCAGGAATAATGGGACCGCTATGACAAGCTTGCCCTCGCGACGGGAATTCGCGGCGATGCTGGCCGCCAGCGCTGCAGCGTGTAAACGCACCGAGCCCCCGCTCAACGTGCTGTTCGTCGCCTCGGACGATCTCACTTCCACTCTGGGCTGTTACGGCCACCCGGTCGTCAAGTCCCCGAACATCGATCGCCTAGCCGCGCGCGGAGTTCGATTCGACAACGCGTACTGCCAGTTCCCGTTCTGCGGGCCCAGCCGCGCCTCGCTGATGACGGGAATGCGCCCCGACACGAGCGGGGTTGTCACCAATGCCATGGTGGACTTCCGGGAGAAGCACCCCGACGCCGTCACCCTCCCGCAGCTGTTCAAGAACAGCGGCTGGCGCTCGATGCGCGTCGGGAAGATGTTTCACATGGGCGTCCCCGGCGGAGTCGGGTCGATGAGGCACCAGGACCCGGCCTCGTGGGATGTCTCGATCAGCCCGCCGGGAGACGAGGACGAGAGCGTCGGGCCGGGTGGCGACCCGAATCCTGACCTGCGCAACGGATTGAAGATGCAGTGGGTCCAAACCGCCGATGCATCCGGCCAGGCGGATGCTGCTGCTGCCGATACGGCGATCGATTTGCTCGAGTCCACGGAGGGCCAGCCGTTTTTCCTGGGGCTGGGGTTCGTGCGGCCGCACGTGCCCTTCGTCGCCCCCACCGAGTTTTTTGACATGTACCCGTTGGAGGACATCGAGCTCATCTCGAACCCGCCCGATGACCTCGACGATATTCCACCACCCGCGAAGAACCTGCGGCCGTTTCTTTGGAATCAGATGGGCATGAGCGAAGAGAACCAGCGCATTTCCCTGCGGGGCTATTACGCCTCCGTGTCGTTCATGGACCAGCAGGTTGGACGGGTGCTTGACGCGCTGGAGCGGCTAGGGCAGGCGGACCGGACGATCGTGCTGTTCTTCGGGGACCACGGCTGGCACCTGGGGGAGCACACGCACTGGCAGAAGATGAGCCTGATGGAGGAGTCCGTCAAGGCGCCGCTGATCATCTCCGCGCCGGGCATGCGGGGCAACGGCCGCGCTTCGAAGGCCATGGTCGAGTTCGTGGACTTCTATCCCACATTGGCCGACCTATGCGGTTTGACGGCACCTGCTGGACTCGAGGGCGTGAGCTTGGCACCCTTGCTGGACGATCCGTCCGCCTCGGTGAAAGATGCCGCGTTCTCGCAGGTGCAGTGGGAAGACCGCATCTATGGCCGCACCGTGCGGACAGATCGGTATCGCTACATCCGCTGGGAAGGGGACGGGGGCGGCGAAGAACTCTACGACCACGAGACGGATCCGCGCGAGTTCACGAATCTTGTTGCCGACCCCCAGCACGCTGATGTGCTGGAATCCATGCGGTCCAGGCTCGCAAAGGGACCTGTCTGACCGCGGGCGACAAATTCCTGATGACGAGCGCCATTGCCAGATGGAGGGTATTCAGCGACTTGATCGGCTCGCAAGGAAACGACCGGCGGGACCGCTCGACAACCTCCGCGTCGATGCTGCGGAGGGTCCAAAAGGCTGACGCCCTTTCGGCGATTGCGTGAAGCCGCAACCGTTCACTGGCACTGGTTCGCCCAGTAGCGACGGCGCCTCGGAGCGTCCGATCGCACTCGACGAGCGTCAGGGCCGAGGCGTAGACAGCGTCGGCGGCGACCAGTTCCGACCAAGCAAGGCCAGCGCGCTCTTCGTCCAGCAGCCGTGCAACGACGGCCCTCGTCTCTGCATAGAGCGTCACCGTTCTCCACTGGTCTCGTCGAGCAGATCCTGTACAACCCGGGAAGGCAACCGGCCGGCGGACCTTGGGTAGACGTCCGGGCGGTTCGCCGCACCTAGGCGAACCGGTCCGGCAAGAGCTCGACGCTGCAGCCCGGCGTTGGCTTCTTCTTCGGTGGCGTGCGCAGGTGGGCCCAATTCGGCCGCGACCCGCCCGTGACAGGTGATCGCCACGCGCTCGCCCTGCTCAACCATGCGGAGATAGGCGCTCAGGCGGTTCTTGACCTCGCGTACACCTGATGTCTTCATCGAATCGGATTGTAGCTACATGAATCTACATCGTCAGGCCGTCCCGTCGGTCATGTGTGATGGCTGACGGCCACGCCTGGCGCAGTTGCCACCTGCCCACACCGAGCGGGCGGTGCCCAAGAAGCCGGATGAAACAACAATCTGCCACAGCAGTCGAAGCAGGCGCGCGCGGACCAAGGAGGCCCAACCGAGGAGGATCTCGTAGACAAGAACAGTCTTGGTCGCCCACTCAGCGGCGGAATCCGCGACGAATCCTTGCGGGACCTATTCCTCGTCGCTCTCGATCCTGTGGCGCCTCAGTGCGCGGTTCAGGCGGCGTTTGACCCGCTTGCCAACTCCGGGCCGCCGCGTGTAGATAAGCAGGAAGCGCCACCGCGAAGTCCAGTCGTGTGCATCACCGTCCATCTTCTGACGAGGTGCGCGTCGCATGCGTAGTGGTACTTCCCCTCCCTTGACACCTGGCGCTGGGCGAGACGTGTTGCTTTGATTCTACGATGCCCCCAGCAACCACGGTGCCCTCACCAGCAGTGTTCTGACTGAATTACCTCCTGTAGAATCCGTGAATCATGTTGGCAAATCCGTATTTAGAGCGGATAATCAATCATGCTTCATGATCAGCGGTCTGCTCTATCAAGATATGCCAGCGGACTGCTTTCCGAGGGCCGGACGGTCTTCACCGCCGAGGAAGCCGAGCAGGCGCTCGGTATCGGGCACGGCGCGTTTCTGGACGCCGCTGAGCGGCTTCAACGACGGGAGGCGATCCTGAACCCGCGGCAGGGATTCTACATCGTAGTTCCACCGCACTTCGCGGCCTCGGGGGCGCCGCCGCCGGCCTGGTATATCGACGACCTCATGCGCCATGAGGGTCAACCCTACTATGTCGGGCTCCTCAAGGCCGCGGAGTTGCACCGAGCGACACATCAGGCCGTCATGGAGTTCCAAGTTGTCTCGCCAAAGCGCCTCCCGACGATCCGCGCCGGGCGTAGTTTGATGGTCTTCTATTTCCGCAAGGACATGGATGGAGTGAAGCCCGGGATCGAGGCGCGCAAGACCGATACCGGGATCATGAGAATCTCTTCGGCCGCGTTGACGGCCCTAGATCTGCTGCGCTATCCCCAAGCGTCGGGTGGCAGTGACAATGTCGCCACGGTGCTCTTGGACCTCGGACAGAAAATCGACCCCCAGGAACTCGCCGTCCTTTCTGAACAGGTGGAGCGGACCGTGGTGCAGCGCCTAGGCCATTTGCTGGAGCATCTCGGCCATGGTTCGAGGACGGGACCGATGTTGGAGGCGTTGCAGAGACGAGCATCGCCGCTCTGGACTGAACTCGACCGGGAGGAGGCGCGGGACCCAGACTTTAGGCCTGAGCCGCGCGAGTACGATCCTCGCTGGCGCGTCGTCGTGCGGCGGGTGCCGGAGGTCGATGAATGATCCCTTCGCAGAGTATCGTTGCTTGGAGCAACGTTGTCCCTTGGGCAGACCAGCGACAAGTGGAGCAGGATCTCATCATCAGTCGCGCGCTGGTGGAGGTCTTTTCGGACGAAGTGCTGCGTGGGGCGCTGCGGTTTCGCGCCGGAACGGCGCTCAACAAGCTGCACTTCCCGACACCTCTGCGCTACTCGGAGGATATCGACTTGGCCCGCACTTCCACCGGTCCGATCGGTCCGATCCTCGACCGGCTGCGTGTGATCCTGGAGCCGTGGCTGGGACCGGCGCAGTTCGATCAGAGCCCAGTTGCACCGAAGTTTCGTTTCCGTGCCACCGCCGAGGATGGGAGCGGCGTGCCGATCCGGCTGAAGATCGAGGTCAACACGCGCGAGACCAAGGCCTTCGACCCACCGGCAGCCTTGCCACTTAAGGTCTTGAATCCGTGGTTTTCGGGCATGGCGGCCATTCCGACATTCACCCGCGAGGAGATGCTGGCGACCAAACTGCGCGCTTTGCTGCAACGTGACCAGGGGCGCGATCTCTACGATCTTGCGCACGCGCTCGAAGTCTTTGGGGACCTCGGTGTCGACCGCGTCGTCAAGATCTTCGGGTGCTATCTGGGCCTCTCCGGGAAGACCATCTCGCGGGCACGAGCCCAGGAGCGCATGTTCTCCAAGTTGGCCCGCCCGCGTACTTCGCTCGACGTGCGCCCCTTGCTGGCGGCCGCCGAAGCGCAAGCTCTGACAGAAGGATCAGTAGCGGACTCATTTCGCCGGGTCTACATGAACCTCGTCGATCGACTGCCCGGGAAGCCTTGGGCCAGAGAGCCGACGATGAAGGAACGATTCGGTATCTCCTGGTGAGCAAGGGCCGGTGATCATGGCAGCCCCGCGCAGCACCGCTGATTCCTTTTCAGGAATCGGGGGATTTGCGGCACAGTGCGTGCCCGAAGGTGGTTCCAGAGCGAGATCTACGGGAGGGGACGAACTCAGTCGATCTTGGTCAATGGCAACTTTCCGCCGGATTCTATGGCCTAAACACCCATGGCCGCGTGCAGCCACCCCGTATGCATGAAACGGTCGAGGCGATCGTTCACTGGGCTCTTGTGCGATCCTATGGTCTTGAGCTTGAGACGCAGGTGCGCTTGCCTGCATTGGAATCAGCGATCTGTTCGGGCCATAGAACGGGGCTGCCCGGATTGGCGTGACGATCCGACGTTGGGCTAGCGCCCCTCGCAGGTGGTCGCTCATTGGAAGTGAGCGCGGGTGGGGGAGGTTTGTCCGCAGCCTCGGCTTGTTTCACAGTAA
>JAJEHF010000165.1 GCA_022823865.1 Bryobacterales bacterium | reverse complement strand
GCGTGTGCTGGCTTAGACACCTTATGAGGTGCCTCAGCCAGCCGGGACGGACGCCCGACGCTCGCGTGGTAGTTCCCCGCCGCCCCTGCACTCCCCCATAGGCTACGGTGCCGGCGGCAGGTTGCCCTGGAGTTGCACGAGCGCCTCCAACTGCCTCGGGATATCGGCGACCTGCGAGAATGCGAAACGCACGGTGCCGCTGGCGTCCAATACAAAATACGACGGGATGCCGCTAACGCCGAAAGCGTTCTTGGCCTCTGCACCCAAGTCATAGTAAACCGGATAGGTCACGCCTCGATCCTCGATGAACTCTTCCATGTCGGGACCGGGTTGGTCGTCCGTCGTGATGGAGAGGATCTGGACGCCGCTGGACTCAACGAGTTCGCGAAGCCGCAGGACCTGTGGAATCTCGCCGACAGAATAGCCGCAGGACCGCGCCCAGAAGACGAGCACAGTGGTCCTGCCCTCGATGAGGTCCGAAAGGAGCACACGGTTACCGTTCTTGTCGGCGAGGCTGCTGGACCTTGGTGCCCACCGGACACTGTCCGCGACGATGCGGGGCAGCATCCGGGCTTCGGCTGACTCAAGAAGAGCGTGCCATTGCGGGCTCTCGGAATCCTGTCCGACCAAGGCTGCCAGTGAATCCGCTTGGCCAGCGGACGTAAGGGGATCGGCCGCGACGACGGCGTAGTCGCCCGCCGCACCGGAGATGTCCCCCCGAGACAACTTCACATCGGCGAGCCGCTGAAAGACGGCAGCATCCACCGCATTCGCCGCCGCCTCCTCAAGAGCCTCCAACGCCTCGTCCTCCTCTCCCGCGGCGGAGAGAAGCCCGCTGTAGGTTACGAGCCGATCCGCCCACTGTCGGGCCCGGGTGCGGGCGTACTCGCTCACGGTCCGGCCAAGCGGTCTGCCGGGATGAACCACGAGATCCGCGTGTTCCGTCCCGGCTCGCGTAGCGCGTTCCAGTCCCTCGCGCGCGAGTTCCAAGGCCCGCTCTCGACGCTCGGGGAAGGTGGCGAGCCTTCGCGCGGCAGAGAACTTGCTTCCTCCATCCGCGAGCATTCTCTCGATCCAGCGTTCAGTGGCCGGCAGGTCGGGCGCTCGGTTCCACTCAGTCGCGACATTCAGCGCCCAACTTAGCATCTGCGATCCGGTGCCTTCCGCGTACGGCCAGTATTCTTCGAACGCTGCCAGCGCGGCGTCGGCGTCACGGTCCTCGAAGAACTTCTCCACGGTTTCAATGCCAACGATCTGAGCCCACGAGCGCGTGCCCCTGCCCTCATTTCGAGCACGCTCTGTCCAAAACGCCACCGCGACGGAATCCTCCACGTCGTCCGCGTAGCCTTGGATTGCGACAACGGTCGCCGGGGAAAGTGGAGTTCGGTGGGCATACTCTTCATGAATGCCCGCGAAGTTCTCTTGGTGCCAAGCAAGCAAGCTGTCGCTCCCGGTGGAACCGAGCGCCACGTCCTCGTGGAACCGAAGTGTGCTCCACCCATACAGGGAGTCGGGATAGAGTTCCATGGCAACCCGGTTGGACTCGTAGGCGGTGATCCAGTTGCGGCCAGCGAAATCGTAGGCGCGTTGCATCAAAGAGTGGTAGAGAGGTTGGCCACCTTCCGCGTGTACCAACAGTTCGAACAGATCTCTTCCATTGGCGTCGATGCGCTGTCCCGTTTTGTCCTCGACCACGAAGGCGGCGTACACGACTTGGTCCGCAAGGGTGAAGCTCGCGGCGAAAGTACCGTTGGCATCTGGCTTCAGCTTGGCGAGCGCGGTGTTGCGCAGGCCGCGGTTGTACATGCCGTCGCGCTCCGTCCGGAAGTGACCGCGCAGCACGAGCTCCTGCTCACCTGCCAGCCTCTCGATCGGCGTATAGGTCACTTGGATGCGCGAGTTCGGCAGCGGAGCCTCCGGAGAGAATTGTAGTCGACGTTCGTCGGCACGCTCACTCTCTTGTCCACTCACGACGCTTGGAAGAGGCCCGAGGACGCAGCAGACCAGCAATCCGTGCCGAACGATCCTGCCCGTCCTCTCAATCATCAGGTGCTCCCCTCTTGTGCTGAGTTGCGTATGGCCCGCTCGACGATCTCTTGGCCGGAGAACATGGCGCGCCCGTGTTCCTGTTCTCCTCTCGTGGTTCTCAGAAGTGAGACGCCACGAAAGGAAGGGACGTTTACCTAACATCACCGTAGGATGGCGCTGGCCGACCTCGCAAGCAGAGGCAATCCATTCCTCGCGAGTTTCGTTCATCCGGTTGGAACTCCTAGTGAGTTTCGGGACACCATCACACTTGTTAGACTCCCTGAGCGGGCGTCCCGTTGCACTGGAGGCGCACCCTCACCGGTGAGCCCAGTCCCCCCCACGAACCCGCCCCGACAGCACACCGGCACGGCTTGACCGGACAGTTTACCGTCCACCAGCGTCCGCCAAGGTGGCACAGAATCCCGTTCAGTAATAGGGATGTAAAATGGGGATGGCAGTTACGGATGTTACCATAAGCCGTTGCCATATATGTATGTTACGAGATTTCTAAAGAAGAGTGGAACTTGCGAAACGCACGGCGTGCCTCGCGTACGCGGACCATGGCCCGGGCGGTCTCGGGATCCAGCGTGCGACGGCTCCTGCAGCCTCCTCGCCGACCGATTTCGGCCGGGTATCTTCGGACTTCGCTGTTCATGTTCTTATCATAGCTCGGTGCGCTGCAAGAGAGGGGCGGGCTTGCCGCATATCGATATTCGATATAGGTTCGTGGATGATTCGGAGTTTCCGTTGCAAGGACACGGAAAGGCTCGCGTCCGGATACCGAGTCCGGCGCTTTCAGCCCTTCGAGCGGGTTGCCCAGCGAAAGCTGGCGCAGTTGGATGCGGCTGCAACGCTGGACTTCCTGCGAGTGCCACCGGGCAACCGGTTGAAGGCCCTCAAGGGAGGCCGCAAAGGTGAGCACAGCATCCGAATCAACGACCAATGGAGGCTGTGTTTTCGGTTCAGGTCCGGAGACGCGTACGATGCGGAGATCGTCGACTACCACTAGCAGGCCGTGGATAGCCCCCGCGTCGCACCGAGGGTGGCGAGGCGCCGGGCTGGCAGAGTTGAGGAACCACGAATCACGGCAAGAAGTCACGTAAGTTCTTACAGGACTGCACGATCTGCGTTTTCTGCCGTAACGCTGGACCCCGCTGGACCGGGCCGCGAAAGCGGGAAGACCAGACTTGAATGGCGGGACTCCACCGGAGATGGCAGTTGCCCTTCAGCGACGCCACCGGACGCCAGATTGCGGGCGACGGGTTCGCCTCGATGGCAAATCACCGATTCGCTGACCGCTTCGGAAACACCATCGGCGCGACGAGGCCTACCGTAGCTTCAAGCCCGACCCGACACAAGGAATCAGGGCGATCAGCAAATCAGGTCCGAGGACGTCTGTAGACTTCCAGCAACTCCACATCCATTTCGTCTTGGGTCCTTGCAACCATTTCCGACGTGCTTACCGCCAGAAGGCTGCGTCCCGGACGAAATCGCAACGTGGCCTGCGGCCCTCGCTGGTCAACGTAAGTCCAGACGCTGCCACTCGTCGATGGAGTCCGTTGGATCCAGACGCCGCCAGCCGGATCCCCCATCAAGCCGTAGACCAACGGGTGCGAATCTGGGTACGTGACTTGATCGTTCGCAACATCCCTCAACGGCTTGAAGATGTCGCCGCGACCCGCGAAATCTCCAGAAGGCATGGTCGCATCCACCCACGCTTCCCGTTCCGCCTCAGTCACGGGATAGCGGTCCATGGGGAGGGGGAAACGGGTGACGAATTGTCCGTCCCGATCCAGATGCTCCAAATGAGGAGACTGTCCGTCCCAAACTACAATGCCACCGCTCCGGTGCGTCGTGAATTTGGAAGTCGGAGAGAATGGAGCAGGCCGCGTGAGCGAGGGAGCTCCGGGGGCTCGGAGCGTGACCGTCTCGGCTGCGTGGGGTAACGTGACGATGGCATGGCGCGCAGAGCCAGCTTGCCGTACGACTCTAACGCCGCCGCCCGGATTCTGGCCAGTGCCCGTGTGGGGAGCAAGCGTGATTATGGTATCTCCCCGGCTGCTCGCCAAGCGCCAAGCCGTGTTACCTGGGAACCGACGGGTTGCTCGCAATTCGCCATTCGCGTCATAGGTGACGAGTTTCAGCAACTCAAAGTCCCATACAAGCAGGTCACTACCGATCCAGAACACATCACCGGGGCTCGTTAGCTCTGCGGGTCCTTCCCCACGGGCACCCCACGACCTGACGTACCCGCCGGGTCCGAACAAGAACACCGCAGGTTCTGGATTGGCGATGACTGCGAGCGTATCGCCACGAAACGCCGCAGCACGAACGCCAAACAACTGCTCGTGGGAGTGCGTGCGCAACAACAGCGGCTGCACGACCGCGGCCTGCGCCTGTCCTTCTGCGATGGCTCCTGAACCGAGGACGAGCGGCAGACACAGCACCCCGGCCCTCCGAAACACGACTCGCAGATTCCGCCGGTTTTTCAGATGGGCTGCTGGTTCTCGATTGATCCCGCGTGTCAAGGAGGACTAGTCCCCTTTGGGGGCGGGCGGAGGCGGGAACTCTACGCAGTGCAGGATCTGGCCGTCCGCGTTGGTCGAGCAGCACATCCGGTTCCCGTTGGGCAGGATATCGCAGAAGCCGCTGTCCTGGAGCACGAAGGCCGTAAGTGCCAACAGCACCGGCAGTCCGATGAGGGCACGGGCGCCGAAAGTCTTGGGGTGCTTCATGTTGGTTCTCCTTGGTGGGGAGTGGTTTGGGGTCTTGAATCGAACGACTTCATGGTA
>JAJEHF010000005.1 GCA_022823865.1 Bryobacterales bacterium | reverse complement strand
GGCTTGCCCTCTTCCCAGATCCGGTACGAACCGCGGTTTGGGCGGTACTCTACCCCGAACACCACTTGCAGATCCGGCTGCAGCTGAGCCTTGACGTTGCCGCGCTGGTAGTACACCAGCAGTTCCATGGCCACCAGCACGTCTGCGCGCTCGCGGAAGTAGTGGCGCAAGGCCGTCGTGGCCTGTTGCACGGCGTTGCCGTGCTCCACGCTCTGCGCGATCCAATTCCCCTCCGGGTACTCGACTTCGTCGGGCCCCGGCGCCAGCGCGATGGCACCGGGCGATTTCAGCGCTGGAAGTTCCGTTTCTATGGAGGCCATCGTTGCCCTGCAGCACGCAAGTGCGCGTGAACGTCCGTGGTCCTGAGTATACAGCCGCCGTGCCAGGACTGGCCGGGGCCGCCCGCGCGCGGCACCTGCAGCGAGAGACTTGCAGCAAGCCTCCACGTCGCAGCGCAACAAGGAGTCTGGCCACGCTTCGCCCCAACAGACGACAGCGGCACTCCGGCGTTGAAACTTGACCCAATCGGCAACCTTGCACCGAGACAAGGAGTCTAGCGGGGGCGCTGCGGCCATCAGGCCTGGGCCTTGCGCGTGCCCGAGCGCATGGCCTGGGTGCGCTTGCTGGACAGCGCCAGTATGCCGGTCCGTTCCAACTCCTCCGGCAAGTGCAGCCCGGCCGCGACCGCGTACTCACCAGTGGGCGTATGCCAGAGGAGGTGTCCGCAAATCGTACGCGCCGATTCCCTGCGACTCAGGGCGGGCCAACTGGCCACGGGCCGCTGGACGTCGGCGAGTTGGCGGCGCTTCAAGCGCCGCCCGCACAACGTGGCGCCGTCAAGGCGGATGATGCGGGCATCCGCGGCCGCACCCAAGGAATATTTTCTCGGCTACCATGGCAGGTCTGAGCTGGGATGTTGAGGGCCTTCCGTGAAATTTCCAAGAAACTTTGTAAGTGCTTTCAAATCAGCCTATTGGAGTCCTGCCAGAACATCCGAGATTCGCCTGGCCCAAATTGGTGCCATTGTGTCGTGGCGGGCCGCCCTGTCACTCGCCGCGCTACTGGCCAGCGGGTCAGTGGTTGAAGCCCGGAGCCGGTTCGCGCCCTGGGCCGAATCCGGATTCGGCGCGGCTGAGGCTCGCCAACTAACCGAGCGCGACCTGTACCCCAAGGGGCGCCCGCGCCTGCCTTTCAGCTTCGACGCGACGGTGGTGTTCGACCAGCGGACCCCGTGGACCCAGGCGCGCGCCATCCGCCAGCTGCGCAAGACGGCTGCCATCTTCGAGGCCTGCGGCGTGGCCCTCCGCGATGTCACCTTGGTCCGGCTGGCCCTTCCGCCCGCGGACCGCCGCATCGACACCGCTCTGACCGACCCGGTCACGGGCGTGCCGCCGACCGTGGCGCGGCTGGCGGCGCGGCTGCCTGCCGGTGCGGCCTACCCCGCGGCATTCCTGATCGGCCGAGTGGCGGGCACCGATTCGCTGGCCGTCTCGTACCGTTCCCGGCTCGAGGCCGAAACGGCCGCGCCGTACTTCAACACGGCCTGGATCGCGTACCAGAGCCACTGGCTGCCGCGACGCGATGAGAGCTACTCCCCGCTGGCCCATGAACTGGCGCACCTGCTCTGCCGTTGCGGACATACCGAGACCGCCCAGCGCCACTTGCTGCACAGCGCCCGGAATTTCCTTTCCTCAGCGGTGCTTCCGGACGACTGCAAACGTATTCAAAATAGTCCACTATTGTATGTAAACGATTGATATAAAATAATTTGCAACTGCATCAATCCAAGTAAAGATTCTGAATTTAGCCCATAAAAAGAATCTTCTTGCCCATCCTACGGCCGTTCCCTACAGTGGGGTTTCAAGCAGGTGCACAACCTTCGCTTGGACAAACGATACGAACCGGCCAAGGCATTCCGCGCCGCCCTCGGGAGGGGGGAGGCGGGTTCGATCACAGGAGGACACCATGAAAGATTTAACGCTCAAGTTACTGGCATTCGCCTTGCTGGCGGCTCCGCTGGTGGCGGGTCCTGCGCCGGAGACGGCAACTGCCGAGACAGCTGATGTCGAAGCGGAGCTTCGCGAGGAGCTGAGTTCGCTGCGGGCACGCCTGCTGAAACTCGAAGCGATGCTCGACTCGCTCAACGAGAGTGACGAGGTTGCCGCGGCGCCGACAGCCGAGCCCGTCGAGGCGGCAGCCGAAGCCCCGGTGGACTTGGCCGCCCCGATGCTGCCCCAGCCGCCGCTCGTGGCGGCGACCCCTGAGCAGCCGGAATGGAACGGGTCGGCGGCCGTTAGCGACGCCGAGCCCAGCCAGGACTCGCCCGTCGGCGTGGCGAGCAGCGGCGGCCAGCCGATCTCGTTCACGGGCTTGCTGGACACGTACTACACGTACAACACCAACGCCCCCGAAGATGGCTACAACACGCTGTACTACACCAACCCGAACTCCCGCGGCTTCGGCTTGAACCAGGCCAAGCTCGAGATCGACGCTAGCGGCGACGGACCCATCGGCTTCCGCTCGGACCTCTGGTTCGGCTCCGGCGCCCGCCTGTTCCGCGACGGGCTCGAGCCCGGTCCGCTGGAAGACGTGATCTACATCCAGCAGGCCTACGGCTACTACCAGTTCGCCAACGGGGCCGAGTTCAATGTCGGCGCGTTCGGCACGATCGCCGGGCTGGAGGTCGCCGAGTCTCACCTGAACTGGAACTACACCCGCGGCATCCTGTGGGCGTGGAACGAGCCGTTCTCGCACTTCGGTGCCAAGATCAGCACCCCTCTCAACGACACGGTGACTGCGACGTTCATGCTCGTCAACGGATTCGACAACGCCTGGGACCAGAACTCGGGCAAGTCGTACGGCGCTCAGATCTCGGCGGCCCCGAACGACCGCTTCAACACCACCGCCACCTGGATCTCGGGACCGGAGGGTGACCAGGGCGCGACTGGATTGCTCAAGAACTTCAGCTGGAACATGTACGGCGGCCTGCACGACCGGTTCGAGGTCATGGTCAACCTTGACTACATTTCCGTCAATGACCCCATGGGCATCGCCGCGACGTCTTGGGGCATGGGCGGCTACGCCCGGGTGCATCTCTCGGACCAGGTTCGGCTGGCCTACCGCATCGAGTTCCTGGACGACTCGGACGCTCGCTCCACCGGTACTGTGCAAAACCTGCGCGAGAACACGCTCACCTTCGAGGTGCAGCCGGTCAAGGAGGACCCGCGCTTCCTGACGCGCATCGAGTACCGGCGTGACTGGTCCGACGTGGCGTTCTTCGGGTGCCCGTCCTGCGAGGGCGGATTCTCGATGGACCAAAACACCTTCACCGTCGGCTTCATGTGGGTCTTCGGGCCGAAGGAATAACCCTACCCCCCGCCGGGGAGCGGCTGGCCCACCGCGCCGCTCCCGCACCGGCCGCGCCAACGGGCGAGCAGCTCTTGGCGCGGCCTCTTTTGTTGGGGGATTACACACGAGATTACCCAAGGCGCCGCGCTGATTAGCGCTTGCGTTCGGGCTTGACGTAGCGGATTTTCGCGGCGCGCACGACCGCGGCCGTCAGCTGCCCGAAGGTGGCATCGACTCGCAGGTCTTCCGCCAGCTCCGCCGCGCTCGGCTGGTAGGACGGGTCGATCAGCTTGATCTCGAGGGGTTCGGGCTTCGAATTCGAGTTGCTCATCATTCGCTCTCCCTGTCGGTGAAGACGTCGACCAGCGTGTCGACCCGGCCCTCTAGGCGCGCCATCCGCTCGCGCAGGTCGCCGATGTCGGAGCGCACTTCCGCCATGTCTTGATTGACTTGAGAGCGCAGTCCCTCAATCGCCCGGTTGGTTGTGCGCTGTCCGTTCAGGATCAGGCCGCTTAGGCCGATTCCAACGCTGATGATCGCGATGAGCGTGTTCTTGCCGCTTGCCATGCCATGCTCTCCCCATTGTATGGCACTCAAAATGCGGCGCGCATTTTTGCGGACGCAAATCTGCAAATCCCTGCGCGTGCGTCCGATCCTCGCTCAACTGGCGTCGCGAACTTCGGCGAGAGTGCTCCGCTTGTCGGGCCACCTGCTGAACAAAACAGTTGCGCTCGGGACCCGGGTAGCTCGCGGAGCCTTCGGCGAATAGGCGGGACTCCGCACTCTCGCGTGAAGTTCGCTTGGTCCGGCACCATGCGTGTTGCCGTGCCGGGCGGGAGACGCGCATGGGGTTCCTGTCCAGATGGCCGCAAGCGCCAGTAAAATCTTCCTCGCGGAAATCTCTGCCGCCGAAATTTCTGCCGCCTTGTCCCTATTGCGGCAAACCGCTCGATCCGGCGCCGAAACGGCAGCGCAAGTGCAAGGCTTGCGGGAAGAATGCCAATGTTCTTCGCTCGTCGAATCGCCGAGCGCGGATCGTCACCGAGCGAGCGTTCGACGCCCATTGGCGACGCGAGCGCGACAAGGAGTGGGCCGCATTGCAAGAGCAGGCCGCGCAAGCGACGGGGCAGGGCGACTTGCAGTCCGCCCGCATGGCCTACTGAGGCATGGCGCGAATGCTCCGGGACGAGGACCGAGATACGCGCCAAGTCTTGCGTGAAATGTATCGCTGCGAGCTTCGCCACTTGGCAGCGGCCAAAGTCCAGCACGTAACCGTCCAGCTCTGCGACGATCCGCTCGTTCGCTCAAGAAGCGGCCACCTAGACGGCAAGGTTCTGAAGATCGCGGACGCGCTGGATCTCATGCCGCTTCCGGTGCCTCACAGCGAAGCCGCTCGCGATTATCCGAACGGAGGCGTGGTTTGCGATTGCAATTAGCGAATCGCCGACGTGCCGCAATGGGGAGATCGAGAGCGAGATTCCGCCGAGTAGGCTGTCTAAGGCGCTCGGCAATGCGCCCAATCGTCAATTCTGAGATGCCGAAAGAAAGAGAGGGGGTAAGGGCGGTTATGCCTGCCAAGTGCCGAACGATTCCGCTCGGCCGGCCGGAATCGAGGATCGCTGCCCTTCCGCGCGTCCCGCCTAGTAGTACAATGGCGGTCTTTCCGGAGATTCTGCCTTGGAACGTCGCGATTGGCTCAAGTCCGCCCTTGTCGGCACCGGTGCCGCGGCTGCCGGGCCGCTGGTCACCACGATCGCTCCAGCCGCGGGCGCGGCTGCCCAGGCTGCAGCCGAAGCGCCGTGGCAGCCGATGCTCTTCGACGAGCATCAGAACGAGACGGTCGCGGTGCTCAGCGAGTTGATCATCCCGACGACCGACACGCCCGGAGCCAAGGCGGCGAAAGTCAACGAATACATTGACCTGATGCTGCATGATGTTGACCCGGATCGCGGCCACACGTTCCTCAAGGGCCTCGGATGGCTTGACGGTCACGCGATCGGCTTGCACGGATCGCCCTTCGTGGCGCTCGACGAGGCGCAGCAGGTCGAGATCCTCGAATCGCTAGACCGCAGCAATGACCCAGAGCTGAAGCCTGGCGCGGAATTCTTTGCCAAGGTCAAGCGCATGACGGTAGAGGGCTACTACACCTCGCGCATCGGCATCGCCGAGCTGAACAAGCACGGAGTGCCGGCAAGCTTCGGCTGCGACCACGACGACCACGCCTAGGCCGACGAGGATCCGGCACCGCTTGCCTCGGCTCTTGGTTCCTGCCGCGTGATGCCGTAGGCGCGGTGCACGTCGGCCAGGGTCAGGGTGCCCAGCAGAAAGCTGGGGTTGACGCGGCTGGTGACCGGCAGCGCGGGGTAGATTGCCAGCTTGCGCAGGGCTTGGTCTAGCGGAAGGTCCGGATAGGTGCGGATCACGGGCCACATCTTCATCGCCTTGTGCAGGCTGCTGTCCGCGTCCCCGTTGTCTTTCGCACGCTGCAGTTCCCGCGCGCCGACCCAGCGCCACTGGCCGTAACGCACTTCAACCAGCAGAGCATCGGCGTCGGAGCTTTCGATCTTCTTCAGCGCTTCAGCCACCGAGATCCGATCCGAGACGACCAGGTCCCGCGTCCGCTGCATGGCGTCCTCGACGTTCAGGGCCGGCGTCTCTCGGCGGTCTTCGACGGAAGGCAGGTCTAGGCCGTCCTGATAGGCGGCCATCTGGAAGACGGAATCGTGCTCCATGCGACGCGAAACCAGAATCGCGATTGTGTTGGCGATCATCACGGGAAGGATCACCACATAGCTGGCGCTGAGTTCGAACACCATGAACACGGAAGTCATCGGTGCCCGGAACACGCCCGCGAAGAAGACTCCGATCCCGACCAGCACGTAGGCCGCGACCGAACTGGTCGAGAGCGGCCAGACCAGCTGGGCAAGGCCGGCCAGCCCTCCGCCCAGCATCGCACCCACGAACAGCGTCGGCGCGAACAGCCCGCCGGGCGTGCCGCAGCCGAAGCAGAGTGCGGTGGAGAGCAGCTTGAGCAATCCCAGCACCAGCAGGACGTTCCATGCGAAGCGGTCGTGCAAGGCGCCATCGATCACTTGGTATCCGGCGCCGAGCGCATCCGGTGCAAACGTGCCGACGATACCGACTGTAAGGCCGGCCACCGCCGGCAGCCACAGCCTGCGGCGCTCGCGGAGCTTGAGAATTCGCCCGCGCAGCATGATGGAGTAGCGGCAGAACAGAGCGGAGAGCCACCCCCCGACCGCGCCGATCGCCGCGTAGAGCAGCAATTCGGAGTAGTCGCCGACCGCGATCTCCGGCACTTGGTACAGCACCTCGTCGCCTAGGAACCAGCGGCTGACCACCACAGCCGATACGGACGAGAGCACGATCGAGCCGAGCACTCCGGCGTTCCAGTCCGACATGACCTCTTCCATCACGAAGAGGACGGCGGCGATGGGTGTGTTGAACGCCGCCCCGATCCCCGCAGCGGCACCGATCGGAGCAATGAGCCTCATGTGCTCGCGAGTGAGGTGAAAGATGCGCCCCAGCAGCGAGGCGATGCCCGCGCCCATCTGCAGGGCCGGGTCCTCCGGGCCCATCGGGTTGCCCGTTCCGATCGAGAGGGTACACGTGGCGAACTTTCCCAACACGCTCCGGAACGGTATGTAGCCGTCCGAGGCGTAGACGGCGGTCTTGGTGTAATTCACTCCTGTGCCGCGCGCCGTCGGCACAACGAAGAAGACCAACAGGTAGGCCGCCACTCCGCCCAGCGCGGGCCAGACTGGCGTCAGGTACTTCGCACCCGGGGAAAGCGAGTGGATCGTGATCCAGTTGAGGAACTCGATCGAGATGTGGAAGCACACCACCACTAGCCCCGAAAAGATGCCGATGATGATCGACAGCAGCAGGAATCGCTGCGGCTCGTCCAGAACGGGGCCGGATTTCCCTATCGTGGAGAGCTTGGCGAAGATCTCGCGGATGGTGTTCATCTCGACAGCTTGGCCATCACGTGCACGAGAGGCGGGTCCGGCGGGCTCGAAGCGCTGCACAGGGGCTCGGCCTGGTTCCAGAGCTCTTCCGCGACGAGGGTGTTTGCTTCGACCGCCTCGTCCGTCGCGCGCCCGGGCGGCCCCGCGAGCGCTTTGTCGGCGCTCTCCAAGGCCGAGGCCAAGTCAGGGGGCAGCGCGGCGAGGGGGCCAACGAACGCGTCGCCGGACGGGTTCTGGCATTTCAGGGTCGCGGATCGGGCGCGCTCGATCAGCACGCGGCTGCGACGGAAGCGCTCGCGAAGGCTGATCCCGCGGCGCGTGGGATCGAGTTCGATGATCCGGTTGCAGAGCGCGATGCGCTCGTTCGTGGCGTCGTCGTCGCGCAGCAGCTTGGCGCGGTTGTACTGGGTCCTGGCGGTAAGGTAGTTGCCCATCTGGAATTCGGCTTCGCCCCGACCAAGGAGCGCTTCGTGGTCACGCGGGTTTGCTTCCAGCAGCGAATTGAACAGGGACGATGCCCGGTCGTACAGCTCTGTTCGCAACATGAGCGCTCCCAGCTTGTGCTGTATGCCCTGGTCGTCTGGCATGATCTCCCCTAGCGCGATGAGCTCTGCAGCCAGTTGCTCGTCGCGGCCGGAAGCTTGAAGGAAATCGACAAGTTCGAGGCGCAGGTTCAGGCGCCGCTCCTCGGTGTCGCCATCCCACCTTCCGTGGATGGCCGTTCGGTAGTACGACACGGCCGTGTCCACCAGCCCGTCTCTGGCAGCTAGCTGCGCCAGCAGATAGTTCAAGATCCCCGAGGTGGGATCTTGGCTCCGCAAGTCCACGAGGTGGTTCTTTGTCTCCGCGTAGCGCTCGTTTTCAAACAACGCGCGCGCGAGTCCCAGGCGGTAGTCGGGCTCTTCCTTGCCATACGAGAGAGCGTTGCGGTACTCCTTGATGGCGCTGGCGTGGTCGCCCTCGGCCAGTAGCGACTCCGCCACTTCGAAGTGGTGCTGTCCTCGCGTGCTCCGCTCGGCCTTGAAGGACTTGGCATAGAAGCCCGTCACCGCGAAGACTCCGGCCATCACGCCGAATACCATGCCTAGGATGCGCGGCGAAGCGCCCTCGGCGATGACCGAGCGCGCCTTGCAATACGGGCATTCCGCATTGGGATGCGCGATCTCGTTGCGGCAGACTAAGCAGGTGTAGCGCTTGGCCATCGTGTGCGACCTACGTGCCTGTATTCAGCATAAGAAACCTAGACGGCAGTGCTTGGGAACCCGGTTTCCGAGCCGCCAAGGCTCGTAAGGGCGCGTTGGCGATCCCGGCGCTCGATCGGCTGTTGCCGATGGGGCGCGGCCTCGGTCGTGGTCAGCTCCCGATCGGCAATACCCGGACCGGGAAGTCCAGCGAGCCTTGCGCGAGTCTGGCCAGGTGGTGGTGATGCGTGAAGAAGATGACTTGGCAGCGCTGCGCAAGGCCTGCCAGCACCCGGAAGCCGGCCGCAGCCCGCGCGTCGTCGAAATTGATGAACAAATCGTCCGCCACGAACGGCATCTGCGGCGACTGCTGGAGGTAGTCCTCCAAGGCTGCCACGCGGAGCGCAAGATAGAGCTGGTCGGAGGACCCGTCGCTCATGCCGCCGGTGGGGACTCGTTCTCCGGATCGGCGGCAGCCGACGATCTGAGCCTGGTCCTGGTCGTTGTAGTCGACCTCCAGATGTTGGAACGAGCCCAGCGTGAGCTCACAGAACAACTCCCCTGCGCGTCGCAGCATGGGCCCCTGCCTTTCGCTGCGATAGCGTTCGATCGCCCACCTCAGCAGGCAAGCGGCCGACCGCATCTGGATGAACTGCTCGGCGATCTCTTGAATCTCCGCCAGCGCACTCTGCCGCGCGCCCTCCGCTCTGGCGGCGGCGTCGCTGCCTCCTACGCTGTCGAATGCCTCCCTCGCATCCCGCAGGCTGTCGCGCGACGCCAGGAAGCCGCTGCGCGATTCCTCGGTGGCGGAGGCCAGGGCTCGCTCGCGCTGCGCGATCTCGTCCATGTCGGCGCCAGAGCATTCCTCCATCAAGCGCTCTATGGACAGCCCGTCGCCGTCCTCCAAGATGGTGTCGGTCACGCTCGCTAGGGACTCGCTTAGGGACCTTTTCTGATCAGCTTTCTTGATTTCCGCCCAGAGTCCATCGATGTCGCTTGCACCGGCTTGCGCTCTCAAATCACTGATCGCCGCTTCTGATACCTGCCGCTCGGTGTCGCGCTCCTGAATTTGCTGCTCGAGCTCATGGATCTCCCGATCCTTGACTTGGGCGGCGAAATGCTCCCGTTCCGAGCTCTCGAGTCGGCTCTTGAGCTCGTCCAGAGCCTCTCCTGGATCCTGCTCGCCAAGCTCCGGCGCGACGGCTCGGGCGAGTGCCTGCGCCTCGGCGCTGAAACGGCGGATGTCTCGCTCGATCTTCTCGATGCGGTCCGAACGCAGGTCGCGGACGCGGCTGGCGACCTCGCGCATTGCATCGAACGCACCGAGCAGCCCGGTGGCCTCTCTAGGCGATGCCTCCGGATCGATTGCGAGCTTGGCTGCCAAAGCGGCCCAGTCATGTTCTAGGTGCCTTAGCTGTGATCGCTCGCTCTGCAGCAGGGACTTCTTTGCTTCCTCGTCCTCGGTAGCACTGCGGAGGTCGGATTCGAGCTTACTTCTGGACTCCGCTACGCTGTCGTTCGCTGCCCGCACTGCGTTTGCGCGTTCCAGCACCATCGCCAGCCGTTGATCGACTAGCCCGTCACAGTCCTCGCCGAGTTTTCTCAGTTCGTCGGCCAGAGCCTGGACGGCCTCAGCCTCTTGGTCGCGCAAGCCCGCCAGCCTACGGTCGGCTTTGGACGATCGGGTAACTGCGTCGCTCAGCTTGTCTCGCAAAGCTAGCCACGCGAGCATCCGATCCGGCCCTGCCGGTTCGAACGGTAGCCCTTTCCAGAGTTCGCTCCACTCAGCGGCCATCTGCTGCTCTTGCTGCTCGAGTCTGCCAACCTCCGTCTGGATTCCAGCCAGCTCCGACTCGACGACTGCGACCCGGCGTCTTGCCTCGGCTAGCTTGGCGGTGGACTCCGCCCTGTCGCTTCTAAGGTCGCCGAGACGGTCTGCCTGCGCCACGGCGTCTTGGTAGGAGTCTGCAAGCTGTTGAGGATCTCCGGCAGGGCCGCTTCCAGCGGTGGCGAGACGGCCGCCCTCATCGATGAACCGCTTTCGCAGCTCGGACCATCTGGCGTCCCGGCTCTTGCGGGCGTTGAGCACTTCTTTGAGCGTGGTCGGCTCGCCCTCGTCGGCCAACTGGCTCACGGACACGGCAGCGCTCGCCCGGTCCTTGAGCTGGGAGGCGAGTTGTTCGCGCTCGGCCCTCAGGCGCTGATCTAGCTCGTGGTGCCTGTCGCGCCAGTCCTGTACTGCTTCCACGCCGGGCGGCACCAGTTTCAGCGCGCCCTCGATCGAGTCGGGCAGGGGATCCATCGCGGCGAAGATGCGATCGACCTCGGCCCTCGCTTCGGTGGTCTCCGCGAGGGCGCTCGCAACCAGTGCCCCGATCCCTCCGTGCTCCTTCGTCGCGGCCGCAACCAAGGCTGCTAGGTCGCGCATGTCCCGCGGGGCGCCGATAGCCGCCAATGCTGCGCGGATCTTGTCCGAGTGCGAGGCCGCCTCCATTGCTGCTGTCTGAGCGGACTCCGCTCGAGCGCTCTTGTCGCTCCAGTCCGCCAGCATGGTGCGCGTCGGGCCAAGTTGGGAGCGTTGTGGGATCCTCTCCACAATCGCATCGGCGTCCAGGCCATCCCAGCCGCAATCCGGTGCCATGCCAACAAGCTTCTGCCGCTCCTCCTCGAGCTTTCGCTTCAGCCCGGGCAGGTCCGCGATTCCCTTCTTGACCTGAACTCGCTGTTGGTGCAGTGACTCGATCTCGCCCTTGCGGCCAAGCAATGCCTTGTCCCACTGGATCGAGGCCCGCTCGGCCTTCGCTTTGTCAAGCTTCGAGCGCTCTGCCTTCAAGAGCAGGCTGGCCCGGCGGCACTGCTCTTCGGCGTTGCGCAGTCTTTCGGCTGAGCCCTCCGGGAGATCCGCCACGCTGCCGAGACCTTCAATTTCCCGCTCCAAGCTCGATTTCCGGGCAATGTTCCGGGCCACTCGCCGGATCCTTGCGAGCTTCGTGAGTTCGCGCTCTGCCTGGCCGATCCGGGCTTGGAGCCGGTCGTGCTCGCTCTGGCGATCGGCGTAGGCTCGCTGCAGTTCGCGCCAGCGGTCCGCGCTTACCGTGTTCTCGCGCCGCTGGCTGTCTGCCGCTTTGAGCTTGTCTTCTGCGATGTAGAACTTGCGGTCCTTGGCACGCCGGATCGTCCACAGCCCGGCCGCTTCATCCTCCAGGCTCTTCAACCGGCGTTGCAGTCCTTGAATGCCGGAACCGGCCGCGAAGAGTTTCTGGCTGGCGTCGTCCCCATCCCCTTGCAAGATGTCCCGGCCCCCGGCTCTCAGCAGCAGGTGGTCCAGGCTGAACATGCGCTCGAAGAAGCTCCGGTCCGCACCGTGAAGGAAGGGGCTCAGCGCTTGCTCTCCGGACGGCATCCGCGAGTCGTCCGCAGCGAGGAGAGTGTCTCTGTTGCCTTTGCGACGGCGCACTTCCAGTTCCTCGCCGTCGCGCTCTAGGACCGCGCCAATCCGCATGCTGCCGTACTCGTGGACGAAATTGAGGGTGGATCGAGACGGTATCCCGAATAGCAAGTCACCGATGGCGCTTCGCACGGTCGATTTGCCAGCCTCGTTCGGCCCGACGACGATGTGGAAGTCCGGCTGGCTCCTCGGCAGTTCTAGCGAGGAGTCTGTGAAACGCCCGTAGCGAATCAGGTCCAAGCGTCGCAGGCGCATCGCTCAGCCTTCATGTCCCGTGAGTCGGGCCATGGCGTAAGGCCGCGCCAGTTCGATCAGCTCGGCGAAGTCGTGGTCTATCGCCGCGCGCAGCAGCGGGCTCTCGGCCGCCTCGCGCGCCTCGGCTGGCAGCTTGCCCACGAACGGTGCGATCTGCTCCTTCAGTTCGCGGAGCAGAGCCTCGTCTTGCTGTGCCAAGCCGAACTCGCCCAACGTCTCGGCCAACGCGGGGTCGGGGACCGTGTTCGCGGGCAGGGCCGTATTGATGATCAGCTTTTCTACCCAAGCGACTTCGTCGCCAAGTCCGGCAGCCGATGCCCGGGCATCGGCTAGCAGGTCTTCATGCGATGCCAAGAGCGCGCCGTGAGCCGGGGTGCGACCAACGACCTGGACACGGCAAGCCAGCAGCCGACCGTCTGCGCATTGCTCCACGGCTTGTTCGATCGCAGCGCGGACTCTGTCGTTCGCGTCGCCTACGGTCTCGATACCGTCCGCGCCGACTTCGACAAGCGCCCAGCGGACCACGTCGACGTGCAGCGGCTCTAACGCGCTGACGGTGCCGTCCTCGACAGTCACCAGCATGGCCCCGCGCGGACCTGTTTCGCGGACGTGGCGCCCTTGCACGTTTCCGGAGAACACCACGTAGGGATCCGTGCTGAGAATCTCAGGCTTGTGGATGTGGCCTAGCGCCCAGTAGTCATACCCCTTTTGGCGAAGCTCGGCGAGCGTGCAAGGGGCGTAGGGCGCGTGTCCCTCCATGCCGGCGAGCCCGGTGTGGAGAATCCCGATGTTGAACGCGCCAGATATGGGCGAGGGGTATGACCGCGCCAGGTTCTCGTCAATGTCGCGCTCCCGATAGCCCTGCCCGTGCAATGCGACGTCCAACTCCTCCATCCGGTGCGTCTCCGCAGAGCGCGTACGGAAAACAGTCACGTTGTCGGGCAGTGTCAGGCTGCGCGTGATCTTGCTCTGGGCGTCGTGGTTGCCATAGATCAAATATGCGGGAATGCCCGCCTCTCGCAGGCGTCCCATCTGCCGCACGAAGAAGAGCCCTGTCTGGTAGTCGCGCCAGTCGCCGTCGTAGAGATCACCCGCGATGACCAAGAATGCCGCACGCTCTTCAACGGTGCGCGTGACCAGTCCCTCAAATGCCTTGCGCGTGGCCGAGCGAATCAACTCGGCCGCGCTCCCGTCTTGGCCGGCAAGCCCTTTTAGCGGGCTGTCCAAGTGGACGTCAGCGGCGTGAACGAAGCGAAATCGGGGCAAGCTCTGTGTCCCGACCGATTCTATCAAGTGTGCGAATCGCCCCTCGGGATTCGTGCGAATCGCCGCCCCGTAGCTGCCGGAGGGCCGCTTGAGCAAGGCTCTGTGATACTGGCAGTCTTGTCCAATACGAGCACTCAACGGCGTCGGTCAGAGACCAAGGTCCATAGTGTCTTGATACCAGCAACATTTTCGCCCGATTTCGTTTCAGAGCATTTCGGCCTACAAGGCCCATCAGAATCGTTCGGCATGCGTTGATCTTGACACAGCAGAGATCCTTGGCTAATCGACTCACGCGCCGTCCCATGGGTCGAGCACACCTATCCCCATGTCCTGAAAGTCCCGAATGTTGCGCGTCGCCACCGCCATGCGCCGCGAGCGAGCAATCGCCGCAATCTGGCCGTCGGCCAAAGAAACAGCACGCCTAAGCACACGGCGTGCCGCAGCGATCTCCGCATAGGCGCGGGCCGCGTCGCTGTCAAACGGAAGCACCCGTCCGGCAAACAGGCTGCCGAACGCACGCTCGCAAGCCTCCGCAAGGCCACGACGGCGCCTGCCCTCGGGCAGCAACGCGATGCCAGTGCGCACCTCCGCTTCCGTGATTGCCGTCACGTATAGTTCGCGTGGCTGTCGGTCGTCCATCCAGTCCAGAACCTCCGCGCTGGGCTCGGCGCGCATCAATTCCGATACGACATTGGTATCGATCACCACCATGGCCGACACCTCAATCGAAGCGCGGCGGTTCGCGCATCGGTTCGCGCGCCGGCAGTTCCAGCTCGATGTCGCTGCAGGGCTGGAACAGTTTGTGGATCGCCGTCCCTAGGGCCTTCCCCGGGACGATTTCCCGCTCGACCGCCTCGGCTAGGACACGCCGTGCTTCTTCTTCCATCGACCGGCCGTTGACGGATGCACGAACCCGTAGGCGGGCCTTTATGTCGTCGTCCAGATTTCGGATCGTGATGCTTGCCATCAGCGCACCTCTGTAGTAGAAGCCTAGACGATGATTGCGTTGCAATCAAGGACAGGCCGGAACTTCGAGAACGATACCCGAGGGTGTGGGCTGGGCAATGGCACTAACTTAAGCGTTTGGGCACTAACTTAAGGACTTGTAGCTTTCGAGCAGCAGATGCGGCGGGTTTGGAGCCTTCAAGTCATGGAGTCGTGGCGGGCAGTGCCGCTGCGCTGGAGTCCGCTGTTGTCGCCGC
>JAJEHF010000016.1 GCA_022823865.1 Bryobacterales bacterium | reverse complement strand
GCGGCGACAACAGCGGACTCCAGCGCAGCGGCACTGCCCGCCACGACTCCATGACTTGAAGGCTCCAAACCCGCCGCATCTGCTGCTCGAAAGCTACAAGTCCTTAAGTTAGTGCCCAAACGCTTAAGTTAGTGCCATTGGTCGGCAGCCGGACCTCCGCCGGCCTAGCGATCCGCGACACGCACCGGGAGACGGCTAGGCGGGGACTGTCGTCAAGTATCTCGAGGATTGGGAAGGAACGCCCGGCGGATCCGGTCGCCTAGGCCACCCTAGTCATCATCGTCACTATCGTCGTCATCGGAATCATCGTCGTCGGAGTGGCAGGCCAAGAAAACGAAATTGAAACTCACTTCATCGGACATCGAGGAGCTGGCCGTAACGCTTGGTGCGTGCGACAGCCTCAAGCCCGCCTGGAGCAAGCTCGATAGCGCCGCGGCGCACCTGTTCCCACGCTGGATTGTCACTCCGGTGGCGTTGGTCACACTCGAGTTGCGCACTGTGACGCCTCCTGTCGAATTTGTCTCGCACCGGATCACAGCGACTTTGTCAGGCATGCATCCTGAGCTGTCGTCGTCCGAGGCCCGGGATGCCGTGGGGAACACCCAAGCTGCCGATAGCAATGCGGCGATAGACGCCGCCATCATTCGCGTCATGTCTTTTCCTGTCTCCCTCGCGATGTAAGAAGCTCTCCGCGCTTGAGATCTAGGAAGCCCGCAGGAACGCCTCTGATCCCGATTCTAGCCCTGAAGCAACAGGTTCGCAACATACAGTGCGCGCCATAGAGTGCGTGCCAGCGAGGGTGCGAATTCGTTGCACGGAAGTGTCGGCGCCCACGCGCAAACAGCGAGTCTTGGGAGGTTCTGGTCAGTGTTTTCGTCGCCAGCATGCTAGAATCGCAGCGTCTGCACGGCAGGCACGGGAGTATCCAACCATGACCTCTACGACCAGACGCTCGTTCCTCGGAACGGCTGCCGCGCTGCCAGCGGTCTCGGCGGCCGCGGCCTCGACGGAAGGGTCGGCCAACGGCGGAGGCCCGCACCACTGGGACGACCTCAAGCTGGCGGTCGCAACCTATTCTCTGCGCAAGTTCAGCCGGTCGGCGGCGATCGACATCTGCCGCCAACTGGGGGTGAAGTACGTCAACGTGAAGTCATTTCACATGCCGTACTACCTCTCGGATGATGACCTCAAGGCCGCCCGGAAGGAATTCGAGAGGGCTGGCCTCGAGATCGTCGCCGGCGGCAACATCTCCCTCAGGAGCGACGACAGCAGCGAACTGGAGCACTACTTCAAGTACGCGGTCGCGGCTGGGATGCCCATCATGGTTTGCGCGCCGACGCACTCCAATCTCGGGGCGATCGAAAAGCTTGCCATCAAGTACGACCGCAAGATGGCCATCCACAACCACGGCCCGGAGGACAAGTTCTACCCGGCTCCCAGCGACGTCATCAAGCGCGTCAAGGACATGGACCCGCGGATGGGCCTCTGCGTGGACGTGGGCCACACCGTGCGAACGGGTGCCGACATTCTCGAGGAGATCGATGGCGCTTGGGATCGGATCTACGATTTCCATGTCAAGGATCTGACGGATTTCACCAGCAAGGAAAGCCGGGTAGATGTCGGTGACGGCAAGATGCCCATCGCTGCGATCTTCGAGATGCTCAAAGAGCGCAGCTACCAAGGTGTGGTGGGCTTGGAGTACGAAGTGGTTGCGGACCATCCGCAGCTGGGCATGGCAAAGTCGTTCTCGTACATGCGCGGCGTGCTGGATGGGCAGGCCTGATCTTGCGCCAGAGGCTGGCGTCGACCCCGACCTCCCGCACCTCCACGGCAGCTTAGGGCCTGATCCTGATCGCAACGCTGACGCGGTTGCCGGCGGCAGCGGCAGCTCACAGAGCCCCTGCTAGACCTGCATGCCCAAGAACATCCCCCTCCGCCCGCAGGGCCTTGTGCCCACAGCTGCGCGGCTGAGCAGATTCGCGGTTGCAATTGTCGCGTTCGCGGCGGCACTCGTCCCGGCCAGCCTGCCTGCCGAGGACGCGGTAGTCGTCGGCATTGCCAACTTCCCGCCGCTCGTGATGGAGGCTGACGGGAGCTTCGAAGGATTCGATATCGACATCTGGAACGAGATTGCTGACGAAATCGGCGTCGATTCAACCTACGTCCTCATGCAGTTCGCCGATCTCATGGAGGCACTGAAGACCGGTGAGGTCGACGCCGCGATCGCCGGGATCAGCATCACGCATGATCGCGAGCGGGAAATGGACTTCAGCCACCCCTACATGGACACCGGGTTACGGATTCTCACGGCCGTGGACGAGGATCCCGGGTGGCTCCGGTCGCTGCGGTCTCTGGCGGCGGCGGCAACGCTCGATATGCTTGGCTACCTCGTGGCGTTCATCCTGATCTGCTCGCATATCCTCTTCCTCGCGGAGCGAGGAAACTCCGACATTAGTAGACGGTACTTCCCGGGAATCTTCGAAGCTAGCTGGTGCGTTCTGGCAACGATCACGACCGTTGGCTACGGAGATGTGGCGCCGCGGCGCTGGCTTGGACGCTTTGCGGCCGCAGTCATCATGCTGATCGGCATCGCCCTGTTCGGGATGGCGATCGCACAGTTGTCGGCCGGACTGATGATGCAGGCGCTCAGGAGCGATATTGCCGGACCGGAAGACCTCGAAGGACGCCCTGTCGCGACCGTCTCAGGGACAACCAGCACCGCCGTCGCCGTCCGCTACGGTGCCCGGCTGCATGAAGTGGAGGGAATCGATGCCGCGCACCGCTTGCTTGAAGCGGGAGAGGTCGATGCGGTCTTGTTCGATGCCGTACCGCTCATGCGTTATGCCGTTGAGGACGGAAACAACTCGGTGACGATCGTGGGGCCATTGATCGAGCCGCAGTCCTACGGAATCGCGTTTCCGGCGGGAAGCGACCTGCGGGAAGCCGTGAACCGAGCACTGTTGGAACTCGAGGAGTCTGGCAGGTTCGGACAGATCCGTTCCGAGTGGTTCGGATCCTCGGACTAGCGACAGTCCGGCGGCGATCCATGGGGGCGGGCTGCGCGGGCCGTCCATCCGTTGCAGGCGGGGGCTGCGGCAACGCCTACAGATCTTCGCCATGTCGACGGACTCAAGGCCAGGGCCCGATCCGTCGCTGCCCGGGATCTCTCCGGCAAGGTCGCTGACGGGCGAGCCCTCGGTTGGCGACTCTGGGACCTATCGGCTAGTTGACCGATTTGTCCGCGGCCTTGTACGCCAGGTCCAGCAACTCCACCACGTGTAAGACTGGCAGCGGTTGCGAGAAGCGTCGAGTGCCGGCTTGCAGCTGCAGCATGCAGCCGGGGTTGGCCGTCACGATCGTGTCGGCCCCTGTCGACTCGATCATGCGCATCTTGTCGTCCAACAGCGACATGGAGATGTCCGTGTGCTCCACGTTGTACACTCCTGCGGAGCCGCAGCAGATCTCACTCATGGGCAGTTCGTGCAATTCTACGCCGGGGATCGCTTGGATCATTTGTCGCGGAGGCGTCGAGATCTTCTGTCCGTGCAGGAGATGACAGGAGTCTTGGTAGGTGACAGTTCGCTCTAGCTGGCCGAATTCGGTGTTGAGCTCGATGGATGCTAGGAACTCGCTCACGTCGCGCATCTTGCCGGCAAAGCCTTGGGCGCGTCGGTGCCATTCCGGATCGTGCTCGAAGAGCTCCGGATATTCTTTCAGCACCGATCCGCAGCCAGCTGTGTTCGTGATGATTGCGTCGAAACCGCCGGGTTCCAGGGCTGCGATGTTCTTCTTGGCCTGCTCGCGGCCGATCGCGCGCAGGCCGGCATGCACCTGCAATGCCCCGCAGCACTCCTGCTCTGCCGGAACGGTGACCTCGCAGCCGTTCTTGCACAGGACGCGAACCGTCGCTTCGTTTAACCGGCTGAAGAACACGTTCTGCATGCAGCCAGCCATCAGGGCTACTCGGTGCTTGGTCACGCCCTCGGCTGGGAACACCTTGCCGATGCTGGAAAAGAAGAATGGCGCCTGCGCCTGTGGGGCGAGCTGCGCGAGCTCTCCCAGCCTGCCTAGTGAGTCCAGGAAACCCGATGCTCGCATCATCTGGTCGAGGCCGCTGCGCTGGTAGAACAGCAGCCCCAGGCCGGCTGCTCTGAGAAGTAGCGGGCTGCGGAGCAGCTTGCTATATGCTAGCCAGCGCATGAGACGCTGAGGGATGCTCCGGCGAGTGGCGCCCTCGATCTGCGCCAGGGCGCCTTCGATCAGGCGGCCGTATTGAACGCCCGACGGGCAGGCCGTTTCGCAGGACCGGCACGCGAGACAGAGCTCGATGTGCTCGATGTAGTCCTCCGAGATCGGGCTGCGGCCCTCGGCGACTTCCACCATCTGGTAGATCCGCCCGCGCGGCGAGTCCATTTCGACGCCGAGTTCCCGGTAGGTCGGGCAGGCATTGAGGCACAGCCCGCAGTGCACGCACTTGCGCAGGTCGGCATCCTGGGGGGCGTCGACCGGGACCGCGACTTCGGACGGCACGTGCGAGACCCCTCTTTGAGAAAACCGAAGTCCTACGTCAAGATGTCGTGATGCACCAGGCCGGCCACGTCGGTCAGCCGGAAATCCCGACCCGAGAAGTGGTACGTCAGCCTCTCATGGTCCAGTCCCAGCAGGTGCAGCACGGTCGCGTGGAAGTCGTGGATATGCATCCGGTTCGCCTCCGCGTGGTAGCCGATCTCGTCGGTGGCCCCGTATTGGAAGCCCTTCTTCACCCCGGCCCCGGCCATCCAGATGGTGTAGCCGTAAGGGTTGTGGTCGCGGCCGTCGCCGCCTTGGCTGACCGGCGTGCGGCCGAACTCGCCCGCCCAGATTACCAATGTCTCATCGAGCATGCCGAGTGACTTGAGATCCTTGAGCAGGCCGGCGATGGGCTTGTCGACCTCCGCGGCATTGGCGTTGTGGCGGTTGAAGAGATCGGAGTGCTGGTCCCACTTGTAGGAGTGCGTGCACTGCACGAAACGCACGTCGCGCTGGCTCAGCCGGCGGGCCAGCAAGCACTGCCAGCCGAAGTCCGCCGTCACCGGATCGTCGAGGCCGTAGAGCTTTCGGGTGGCCTCGGACTCCTTCTCCACCTCGAACGCCTCAGGCGCCTGCATCTGCATGCGGAATGCGAGCTCGAACGACTGGATGCGCGCCTCCAAGCGTGGATCGAACTTGCGCATCTCGGCATGCCGCCGATTCACGTTGCGCAGCATGTCGAGTTCGTACCGCTGCTTTTCCTGCGACAGGCCCTTGTTCACCAAGTACTCGATCGGCTCGCCTTGCACGTCGGAGACGTTCAGCCCGGCATGGCCGATCGGCGTGCCTTGGAACGATCCCGGCAGGAACGCCGACGACCAATTCTTGGCGCCGCCGTGCGACAGCGCAGGCTTGATGGTGACGTAGCCGGGGAGGTTCTTGTTCTCGGTTCCGAGGCCGTAGACCGTCCACGAGCCGAGGCTGGGGCGGGTGAAGGTGCTGGAACCGGTAAACGTCTGCAGCAGGGCCGCGCCGTGGTCGACGCCCTCGCCCACCATCGAATGCACGAAGCACATGTCGTCCACGCACTCGCGCACGTGGGGGAACAGATCGCTGACCTTGATGCCGCTCTGGCCGCCCGGCTTGAAGTCCCACAGGGGCTTCATCAACGGCCCTGGCTCTTCGTCGTCAAAGGCCAGCGGGCGCTCGATCGGCAGCGGCTCGCCGTGGTGCCGTTCCAGATAGGGCTTGTGCTCGAAGGTGTCCACCGAGGAGGGGCCGCCGTGCATGAACAGGAAGATCACGCGCTTCGCGCGCGGCTGGAAGTGGGGCTCGCGCACCGCCAGGGGGTTGGCCGGGTCGAATTCCACATTCGCCGCCATGGCGAGGTTCCGCTCGAACAGGCTGCCGAGCGCCAGCATGCCGAACCCGCACGCCGAGTCGCGCAGCATGCCCCTGCGGGTCGTCGGCTGGACCGCGTTCATGTGCTCGATCATCCGCTTGTAGTCCATCGCTCGCGCTGCTCCCTGAGGTCTCTCGTGCTCGTTCTTGGCCGGGTTCAGTCCACGTAGATGAAGTCGTTCGAAGCGAGCAGGATGCGGCAGTAACTCTGCCACGCCTCCTGCGGCGTCGAGCCGTCGAAACGCGCCGCGTAATTGCCGACGTACGACAGGGCCGAATCGATCTCGCCCGTGTCCGGCTCCCGCGTCAACACCGCCATGTAAGCGTGGCGGGCGCGTTCGGTCTCCGTCCAGGCGGGGTCTGCCAGCAGTTGCTCGGCCAGATTGCCTGCGCGCGAGGCCACGAATTCGCTGTTCATCATGAAGAGGGCCTGCGGGGCCACGTTGGTCACCGGGCGCTTGCCCATAGAGGTGACCGCGTCGCCGAAGTCGAACAGGTTCAGCAGGGTCGGCAGGTTCGCCCGGCGCAGCGGCAGGTAGACCATGCGCCGCGCCGAGGTGGTCGGGTCGATGCTGAGCCGGGAGTTGGAGTTCTCGCGGTCTGTTCCGAATCCAGACTGCAGCGTGCCGCCCGTGGTTAGGTCGAGCGAGCTGTCGATTGCGAGCATGCCGTCCCGCAATTCCTCGACATCGAGGCGGCGCCGGTTGAAATGCGACAGCCACTGGTTGCCCGGATCGTTCTTGGCCGCTGCCGCGCTTGCCGCGCTGTCCATGCGGTATGCGCTTGACAGCATGATCTTGCGGTGCATTTCCTTGATCGACCAGCCCTCCTGCACGAATGTCGAGGCGAGCCAGTCGAGCAGCTCCGGATGCGTCGGTGGCGTGCCGAGCTTGCCGAAGTTGCTCGGCGTCCGCACGATCCCGTCGCCGAAGTGCTTCTGCCAGATGCGGTTGGCCATGACTCGGGCGGTCAAGGGGTTGGATGGCGAGGCGATCCAGTCCGCCAGTTCGAGGCGGCCGCTTCCGCTGCTGGCCGGTGTTTGGTCGAATCCGGCGATGATCGCTGGAAAGACCTTTGGCGCTGCCTCGCCCTTGGCGTTGTAGTCTCCGCGCACGAACACTCTTTGCTCCACCGGCTGGCCCTCTTCGACGGCGTTTGCCATGGGGGGCTCCGGCAAGGCGCTGGCTTCGAGCTCGGCAACCTCCACTCGCAACTTCTTGATCGTGGCCACGGTTTCAGGCTTTAGGATCGCGTTGCGCTCTTCGCCCGCAAAGCGCAAGGGCGCGTTCTTGGCGTGGTAGACGTCGTAGAAAAAGCGATCCCGTCCCGGCAAAAAGCGGGGCTTCGGGGGCGGGGGCATGGTGCCGGTCCGAATCAAGTCGATGGCACTTTCCCGCCAGCGGCGGATCGTGTGGTGCCACTCTTCGAGCGTCTTCGCAAAGGCCTGCTGGTAAGCGGCCGCTGCCGCGGAACGCTTCGACGCCATTGCGTCGCGCCACGCGGCCAATTGCCCGCGCGGCACGTCTGCAGGCTTGAGGTACGCGATCCATTTCCCGAGCTGGGTTGGATCGAGGTCGCGCTCCGCCGCGAGCTCGGCCTCGTCGGCGCCATCTTCGTAGACCTCGCGAGCCGCCAGCATGTAGTCTGCGATCCGGCCCGCAACCCCGTCGACGTAGTGCTCGAGTTCGATGTCAGCCAAGTTGTCCAGCTCGATGCGCTTGTTCTTGATGACTCGCTGCTCAGCCTCGTAGCGGTTGTAGACTTCCTGTTCCACCAACGGCTTGAACAGCAGTGCCGAGACGTGTCTGGAAGGGTCCTTGAAGCTGCGGGTCGAGGCGAAGATGCCGGCCAGCGAGTAGTAGTCCTTGGTCAGGATCGGGTCGAACTTGTGGTCGTGGCAGCGGGCGCACGCGACCGTCAGGCCCAGCATGCTCTTGGAGACGACCTCGATCTGCTCGTCGTACACGTCGTAGAGCATGCGCTGCTTGTCCTGCTGCGCGATGGCCTTCGGGCCCAGCGCAAGGAAGCCGGTGGCGATAATGCCGCGCTGGTTGACCTTGCCGCGATCGCTGCCGGGCAGCAGGTCGCCAGCGATCTGTTCCCGCACGAATTGGTCGTAGGGCATGTCGCTGTTGAACGCCTCGATGACGTAGTCGCGGTACTTCCAAGCGTACGGATAGCGGTGATCCTCGTCGTTGCCGGTCGAGTCCGCATAGCGCGCAACGTCCAGCCAGTGGCGGCCCCAGCGCTCGCCGTACGACGGCGATGAGAGCAGGCGCTCCACCACACGCTCGTGGGCCTCGGGGGAAGCATCCCTGAGGAACGCCTCCGCTTCTTCCGGAGTCGGGGGCAGTCCTGTCAGGTCGAACGTCGCCCGGCGCAGCCAAGTCAGCTTGTCGGCCGGCGCGGCGGGTTGCAGGCCGTGCTCCTGCATCTTGGCCAGCACGAAGCGGTCGATCGGGTTCTGGTTCCAAGCGGGATTGTCCACCGTCGGCGGGTCGGGATGTACCACTGGCTGGAACGCCCAGTAGCTCTTCTGCTCGTCCGTGAAGGTGCCCTGTTGTCCCTCCGGGATCATGGCCTCGTGCTGTTCTGCCCCGGGCCATGGAGCGCCCCGCAGCACCCAGTCGCGCAGGACGGCCAACTCGTCATCGGGGAGTTTGCCGCCGGGCGGCATCTTCACGCGAGCCTGGTAGCCGACGATCGCGAGCAGGCGGCTGGATTCCGGATCCTGCGTCGAGATCAGTGCAGCCTCGTCGCGGGCCTTCAAGAAGCCCTGCACGCCCGAGAAGTCGACATTGCCGCTCTTCAACTGGGCGTTATGGCAGGCTTGGCACTTCGCGACCAGCAGCGGGCGCACGTGCTTCTCGAAATGCTCAAGCGATTCCGACTCTGCGCCAGCTACGGGCAGGCAGGCTAGCAACGCGACTGAACCCGTACGAACGGCGGTCTTCCAGTAACGGGCGCAACTGTACAACATTCGGGAATTCATCTACAGCCTGCCCAAACTGATAATAGCGAAGTATCGATTTCCGCTGCGCTTCCGGAACGAGATCCAGGCTCTGAATAGCGGCGCAGGCTGGCCGAAACTTTCCGGGCCTTGGGGTGTTCCCCCTACATGGGCGGTGCCTCGGCGCGGGTGGCATGACCGACTCAGTCGAGTTTGAGAACTTCGTCCGGCGGCATCAGGACATGGTATTCGGCATGGCAGTGCGGATGCTAGGGGACCCTAGCGAGGCCGAGGACATCGCACAGACGGTGTTCCTCAAGGCCTACGAGCGGTTCAGCGCGCTACGCAGGTCGCCTGCGGTCGCTGGCTGGCTGCGCACGGTGACGACCAATCTCTGCTTGAACCACCTCACCAGGTTTCGCGCGCGCTGGAAGCTCTTCAGCCAGTTGCGCTCGGGAGAGGAGGGGCGCGACCGCCCGTACGAGGACACGCTTGTGGCCAAGGACGACCAGAGCGAAGATCTCGCGCGCGCTGAGCAGAACGCCAGATTGGAGCGTGGGATCCGACTGCTGCCGCCGCACCAGCGTGTCCCAATCGTGCTGTACCACTTTGAGGAGCGCAGCTACCGCGAGATCGCAGATGCGCTGGGGGTGTCGCTAGGCAAGATCAAGACCGACATCCACCGCGGACGCGAGGCTTTGCGCGATTTGATAGGAGAAAACGATGACGCCCGCTGAACTCGAATCGCTCGTGGCACGAGAGATTGCCAAGTTGCCCCGGCCAAGGGCACCAAAGTCGCTCGTTCCGCGCATTTTGGCCGCGGTCGGGCAGCACCGGGGCGAACCCTGGCATCGCCGAGGGTGGCGCGCTTGGCCCGCCACCTTGAAGTTCGCCACCGGTGTGCTCTGCGTGGGCTTTGGATGGCTCGCTCCCTACGCATGGGATTCCATGGAGCTCGCCCTCGCACATGAGGTGGTGGTAACCGCAGGTGCTATGTGGCGGCATCTGGTGCAGCCAGCCGCGGCGTACTTGGCGGCCCTCGGAACGGCGTTGGTCGTGGCGAGTGCGATGTGCCTCGCCGCATTGGCATTCATGCTCAGGGATGGAGGACCAAATCATGAAGCGCTCTAGGACCGTGCTCGGCAAGATTGCGATTGCGTTGGCGCTACTTGCGACTGCTTCCGCCCAGACGCCGGATGTCCCGGACCCCCCGGACGCCCCGGCGCAAGCGCGGGATTCCGGAGCGCCCCCCCAAATCAGATTCGGCTCATCGCTGGAACTTCGGGCTGGCGATCGCGCGGAAGACATCGTGGTCATTCTGGGTTCCGCGACGATCAACGGCACTGTCGAGAATGATGTGGCTGTTGTGCTTGGATCGCTCGAGCTCGGCAGCACGGCCGTGATCGAAGGGAACGCCGTTGTTGTGGGTGGATCAATCGAGGTCCTGCCGGGGGCGGTTGCGGAGGGCGATTTGGTTATCGTTGGCGGCGCACTGGATGCGCCAGTCGACTTCTCGCCGGGGGGTGAGCTCGCCGTTGTCGGTGTAGGGGCAGGCCCCACTGACGCGTTCGCGCCGGCCTTCGCATGGCTCACCAAAGGGTTACTGTGGGGGCGGCTGCTAGTCCCCGAATTTCTCTGGACGTGGATCTTGGTTGCGGTCTTTGCCCTGTTGTACCTAGCGACGAACTCGATCTTCGAGCGTCCCGTCCGCGATGTCGCCTCCGCACTTGCATCCAAGCCGCTCACCTGCTTCCTCGTAGGCGGGTTGGTCGTGCTCTTGATTGGACCCGTCTCGCTGCTTCTGGTCACATCGGTGGTCGGGTTGCCTGCCGTGCCACTGCTTTGGTTCGCAGCCTGCCTGACAGTCGTGCTGGGCAAGGTTGGCGTGACCCGTTGGATTGGCGGGCGCGTCATGCCAGAGCAGTTCCCAGGAGACCGGGCGGAAGCCGCAAGGTCGGTAGCCATCGGGTTTGCGGTGGTTTGCGTTGCCTATATGGTGCCCGTGCTCGGAATTGCGGCATGGACGGTGCTGGGCGTGCTGGCGTTGGGTGCCGCAACCACTACCGTGGCCACCAGCTTGCGCAGGGAAAATCCGAAAGCGACCGTGGCGGCCCGTACGCCTGTGGTTGCGGCTGCCCAGGCGGGAGCGGGTGAGGCTTTAGCGGTTGCCAGGCCCGAGGCCGAGGGAGATGAGCAGCCTGAGGGCGAGACCGGCCAGGGAGAAGAGCCGACGCTGGAGCCCGGCACGGCAGTGGACCTGCCTTTGGCCAGCTTTCTCACTCGAGTCGGTGCCGTGGCTTTGGACTTCACACCTTTCGTGATCATCGGTCAAGCGCTGGACATCGGCGCGCTGCTGACCTTGCTGATGTTCTTGGTGTACAACACCGCGATGTGGGCGTGGAGAGGCACGACCGTCGGTGGCATGATCTGCCGCGTGCGTGTGATCCGCACGGACGGCCGCGCCTTGGCCCCGCAGGACGGAATCGTTCGGGGCGTTGCCAGCGTGGTCTCCGTTGCATTTCTGGGGCTGGGCTGGATCTGGGCGGCGTGGGACGAGAAACGGCAGTCGTGGCATGACCGCGCCGCTGGCACGTATGTCGTGCGAGACCCGAGCGAATTCTAGGCCTGAGTCGCGGAGTCCGCCCTCGCTAGGCCGGCACGTCCGGCCGCGCCGCTCGACTGTGTTGTACCGATTGACCTATAGCCAGCTGGAACGCGCCACATCGAGATCGTCCCGGAGTTCGGTCCGGATCGCACAGGAGCCTGCGATGAATGGGTTAGGCCTGTTGGTGACGGCCCGCGGCCCGCGAGGAGCTACGGGCGGCGAATCCGATTGATCGCTGCAGTCGCTGCGTCGCGGACGGCTTGGTCGTCGCTCTGCCGAAGCTGTGCCAGCCCCGCCAACGCCATTGGATCCCGCCGAAAGCCGATCGAGTTGATCACGCCCACCAGCAGACTGCCCTCCAGCTTGCCCAGTGCGTCGCGCAATGCCTGATCGGCCGCGCCGGGAGGCATCGGCTCCAATGCAGTTCGCGCATAGTGAGACAGCCGAACGTCGCTCAGCAATCCCCCCAATGCAGGAACAGCGGCATCGTCGCCTACCACCGCCAGCCGCTGGCAGGCCTTGGCCTTGGCAAACTCCGTGGCGTCGGAATCGTCGAGAATGGCCACGAGATCCGCCGAGGCCATGCCCATGATCTCCTCTGACTTGTGCGGCGTTGTCGCGAGTTGCTCGTCGGTCATGCGTTGCAGTTCGCCGCGGTTTTGGCCGCGCAAGCGCTTGCCGACTGCCACGGCCGCTGCCGTGATCGCAAAGAACGTTCGTCTCAACATTTTCGGTCTCCGTTCACGCCAGTCGCCACGGCTCGCGCATGGCGCGCGAGCGCATTCGGTTGGCGGCGTCGCTGCCTGGGAAGCTGTCGGTCGCCGGATCGAACTCTAGGGCCTCCCCCATTTGGTATGCGATGTACGCTGCGTGGCACGCCACGTGCGTCTGACACGCCGCCAGCGCGTTCGCGCGGGTCTCCTGACGCGACTTGACGCAGTTCAAGAAGTCCCGTACATGGCGCGTCGTAGCCTCGCGCGCGTCCTCAAAGGTCTTGCGGTACTGCTTCAGACTGTCCGACGTCTCCACGATGCCCGCGTCGCCGGTCTGCACCCAGCCCTCCTCGCCCTCGAAGCGCACGGCGCACGCGCCCAGGCCTTCCCAGCCCGAGTCGCGCAGGACGAGTTCCAGCCCGTTGGCATAGCGACAGTCGACCGAGTACGGCGTAACGCCCTGCGCGAGATGGGGCGTGAATTCCACCGGTGCGGTCTCGTCGAGTCTGGCCGCGGCGTGGCACAGGTCCAGGGTGTGCGATCCCCACTCGAGGATTCCGCCGCCGTGAAAGTCGAAAAAGCCCCGCCAGCGACTCTTGACGTACAGCGAGTTGTAAGGCCGCCACGGCGCCGGCCCGAGCCAGCGGTCCCAATCCACGACACTCTTGGGCGGCTGAGGTTCCGCCGGCAGCCAGTCGTGAGTGGTTGAGGGCGTGTAGCGGTCTCCCGGCGCTGCATTGGCCTCCAGCTTCGTTAGCTTGCCGAGCTTTCCGCTGCGCGCCAGATCGATGCAGTACTCGAAGTTCGTACCGTTGCGGCGCTGGGTGCCAGCCTGATAGACCCGGCCGAGGCGATGGTACGTGTCGGCCAGAGCCCGACTCTCGGCGATCGTCATCGAGCAGGGCTTCTCGCAGTAGACGTCTTTGCCGGACTTGGCGGTGAGAATCGAGAGCAATGTGTGCCAGCGGTCCCCGGTTGCGATCAGCACGGCGTCGATGTCTCTGCGCTCCCAAAGCTCGTACATGTCGCCGTACATCGTGCAGTCATTGTTGCCGTGGTGTTTGTCGACCTTCGACTTGATGGCTTCACGGCGCTCATTGCGCGCATCACAGATCGCCCGGAACTGCACATCGTCCTGGGCAAGGAACGACTCCAGGTCGCGCTCCCCCCGTCCGCCGATGCCAAGTCCGGCAACGTTGATCCGGTCACTAGGGGGCACCGCGCCAGACAGGCCCAAGACTGCGCCGGGGACGAATAGCGGAACGGCCGCCTGAAATACCCTGCGCCTCGGGATTTGGCTCGGCATTGCGGTCTTACCGGTTGTGTTACTCATGCATCAGATCCTCCGCCTGGGTTCCTCGGTCGCGGGTGCCTGCCCGGCTAGCGCGACCTCGATAGCGTTGCGCCGCGCACATAGCATATCGCAGCGGCGCTTGGGCGCTTGGGAGATTGCTCCCGCCGCTAGGCGGCGCGAGCGAGTTCGCCGGTGCCTAGCCGGGAAACTGTGGCCCCAGGCACCGCCACCGGACTGCCTCGTTTCTCAGGGCTCGTCCGGGTACGGCACTGGGGCATCGGTGGCCTTGCGGGTCGGCATGATGGCGTTTGTCTCGCGCAGGAAGTTGCCAAGCGAGGCGGACAACTCCGCAACGAGCTCAGGCTGGTCCGAGGCCAGGTTGCTCGTCTCGCCGATGTCGGCCCGGAGGTTGAAGAGCTCCTTGCGCCCGTCCACATGCCAATAGACCAGCTTCCAACCGCCCCTCCTGATCGTGCTCGTGGCCCCGATCCCCGGCCCTTCAACCCGCGGTCTGTTCAGTCCTCCCCAAGCGTGCGGAAAGTGCCAGTAGAGCGTCCTCTCCGGATCTCCGGTCTCGCCCCGCAGCAGGGGGACGAAGCTCTCTCCGTCCAGTCCGGGCCCGAGTTGGATCATTCCGTCGTCGTTGAAGAGCGTGCCGCTCTGGCCCGCAAACTCGATGCCCGCGATTTCCAAGATCGTAGGGAACATGTCCTCGATGGTGATTGGCGTGTCGCTGACGCTGCCGGGCTCGGTTACGCCCGGCAATTTGGCCAGCATCGGCACGCGCAGGCCTCCCTCATAGGTCGAGCCCTTGCCGCTGCTCAACGGAGCGTTGTGGCTGTGTGGCGCGCTGTCCTGGCGGCTCATGTTCCTCACACCGCCATTGTCCGAGGTGAAGAATAGCGCTGTGTTGTCTGTTATGCCCAACCCTTCGAGCGTGTCCATGACGTCTCCCAAGCTCTTGTCCACGCCTTCAATCATCGAGGCGTACGCGGCCTCCCTCTCGGGTAGCCCGGCGTCGAGGTAGCGCTGGACGAATCGCTGGTCCGGCATGATCGGTGTGTGCGGCGCAAAGTGGGCGAAGTACAGGAAGAACGGCTGGCCGTCGGCGACCGCTTCCTCCACAGCTGCGATGGCCTCGAGGGTTAGCGCTTCAGTCAGATAGATTTCTTGGCCGAAGTACTTTTCCATGTCCCACGCTCTCCAAGGCGTGGAAGCTGGATCGCCGCCGGAGGCGAAGTTGTCCGTGCCGTAGTAGCTTCCGGGCGCGCCCGAAAAGCGGCCTCCGATCCGCACGTCGAAGCCGAGAGCCTTCGGATCCTCGCCCGGAGTGCCCCTTGTGCCGAAGTGGCCCTTGCCGATGTGAATCGTGCGATAGCCAGCGGCGCGGAGCTCTTGCGGGAGCGTCTTGGCGTATAGCGACAGCGGGATGTCAGGGACTGGTTGGAGCCCGTTCGTGTTCCATCTGGGGATGATCAGGTCCGGGTGCGGCCGGTCGGTGGCCTCGTCGCGGAAGTGGGTCCAGTTCGAGATGCGCGTGCGAACTTGGTTCAGCCCTGTCAGCAGCTCGACCCGAGTGGGCGTGCACACAGCGTTGGAGTAGGCGCTCGTGAACTTCATCCCCTCGGACGCCAACCGCACCATGTTGGGCGTGCGATAGAGATCGTTCTGGGGAGTTCTCTCGTCTGCAAACGGCTCGGAAGTGTCCTGCCATCCTTGGTCGTCCGTCAGCATCAGAACGATGTTGGGGCGAGACAACTCTTCCGGTCCCTTGGGCGCACTGCTGCAGGTAAGCCAGGACACGGCTGCCAAGGCGGTCAATGTGGCTCGATGCACCATGCCGCACAAATGATATCCGACGCCAGAGGGAAAGGGGGCCACCGACGGCATGAGGTTGCCTTGCGGTCCGGGCTGACCGAGCTGAGCCAGGCCCAGTTCACGGCAAGTCCGAAGCAATGGTGGTCGAATTGAGTGAGTCAGAGCTACCGCTCGGCGGACGGCCACTCGTCAAGTCCGACGCACATTTTGCTGGAGAAACGCAACATAGCCCGCTTCGCTTAGCGCGCCGGACGCTAGGTCGATCACGGCTTTGGCGGCTTCTTCCTCGCTAGCGCTGAAGCGACACCCATTCAACTCCAAGAACAGGGTGCCGACTAGGAATGCCGTGCGCTTATTCCCGTCCGCGAAGGGATGGTTGCGGACGATTCCCGCAGTGTAGGCGGCCGCGATCGCCACGGTCCGGTGCGATTCCGCTTGCATCAAGAGTTGTCGAGGTCTGGCCAGCGCAGATTCCAGCAGCGCGTTGTCCCGCACACCTTCGGCACCCCCAAACAGGGCGAGGACTCGATCATGCAACGCGAGAGCGTCGCGGTAGTCGATCCAGACTGACTCCTTCATTCAGCCAATGCGTGTAGCGTGTTTCCGTAGCGGCTGATAATGTCTTCGGCCTTGGCCATTTTCTCGTCAAACGCTGGATCGTACGGCGTTAGTCGATAGCTACTGTCGGGTGTCTCGACCAGGAAGAGCCGTTTTCCTTCGGACGCGCGCAAACGGTGGACGACTTCCCTAGGCAGGATGACGCCTAACGAGTTGCCGACCCTCCGGACCTTGAGTTCGTTCATGCGGTATCTCCAATCTGTTATCACTAGAGTAATAACATTCCGACAGGATCGCAAGCGCCATCGCAGGCGATTGCCACCTCGGCTCGCGGAGAGTCTTCCAACAGACCTGCTGTGGTCATGTATCAGGGAATCCACGCACCCCAGCGTTGAGCTGCCCCGCTTCGGTATCGGGCGTTCGGCCGCCGCCGCGCCACCAAGCGCGCCAGCCCTAGGGCTTGTTGGTAGAGTGTGCCAAAGAGTCGGTCATCTTGAACGGGCGATGGAAGCCAAGCACTTGGGATTCGTCCAAAGCGTTGTAACTCGCGGCCATATGCCCACACGAAAGAACAGCGAACCGTCCACCATCCGAGTTGGCACTTGGAACACAAGGTGGGCCAAGCCAAGCAGCACCAATGGCAACATCATCAGCAACCGGCTCGCCGATTCGGGCTGCGACGTCCTGTGCGTAAGCGAAGGATTCGCGGGGATTCTTCCCGATGGCGGTCATGTCATCGACGCAGGCGAGGACTGGGGCTATCCCATCAACGAGGGCCGCAGGAAGGTGCTGTTGTGGAGCAAGCAACCATGGACTCCCCACATCGATGCCGTCGGCTCGGCGGATCTTCCAAGCGGCAGGTTCGTGGCGGGCAGCACGGAAACACTGTCGGGGTCTCGCCTGACTGTTATTGGCGTCTGCATTCCTTGGAGCGGTGCGCATGTGAAAGGCGGCCGCAAGAACCGCAGGTTGTGGCAGGATCACGAAGCTTGGCTAGCAGGGTTCAAGGAGCTGCGCAGTCGGATTCCCAAATCGCGCACCATCGTCTTGGGCGACTTCAACCAGGGAATTCCGAAGAAGAAATGGGTGCCCAACAGGACACACGAGGCTTTGTTGAGAGCGTTCGAAGGATTCCAGTTCGCGACTCAAGGAGAATTGCCAGAGGGACGAACGTTGATTGATCACATTGCGCATACAACGGACCTGACCCGAGGCTGTATCGGGATCTGGAACAAGAAAGCTGCCGATGGGAAATGCGTATCGGACCATTTCGGCGTATGGTGCGACTTCAGCACAGGCTAGCGGCTTGGCAGGGGGAGTCTTCGGTTTCGACCACGGACACAATCTATCTCGTGTCGCGGTTGTTGGAAATAGCGAGGTGAACAGGGGCGCGTCCGGACGCTCCTGCCCTTTGATTAGGCGTCCGTTCGTAGGCCTGGCAAGCGGTGGAAGACGAGTGTTTCATTCCCGCTCGCCACTAGGACGTGCTCGACCTTCACGCCGAACACAGGCTCGACGAGGTCGTCGCGCACTACGTCGCCGACCGCGCCAAACGCTTCCAGCTGCCCTTCGTTCATCAGGGCAACTTGATCGGCCCATCGCATGACGGCGTTGAGGTCGTGCAACGCCACCGCGACGGCCTTGCCCTCGCTTGCAAGCTCTTGGAGCAGCTCGAGAGTCTCGAGCGAGTGGTCGATGTCCAAGCTGGCCGTCGGCTCGTCGAGCAAGATAGCTCCGGCTTCTGTAGCCAGGCTGCGCGCAATCAGCACTCTTTGCCGCTCGCCGCCGGACAGCTCGTTTGCGAAGCGGTCTTCGAGGTGCGCGACGTCCGCCCGCGCCAGCGCAGCGTTGACAGCTTCAACGTCGGCATCGCCGAGCGAATCGAACCGGCCGACATGCGGGTAACGCCCCATGGCGACCACGTCGCGGACCGTGAACGCGAAGTCTACGCGCGTGTCTTGCGGGACAAACGTGACTTGTCGCGCGATCGCCTGCCGAGGTAGCCGTGTCAGGCTCTCGCCATTCAGCTCTGCCAGTCCCTCCGTGGGCTCCCAGAGTCCGGCCAGCAGGCGAAGGACAGTTGATTTGCCGGACCCGTTCGGTCCGACCACCGCCGTCACACGCTCGGACTCGACCGACAGCGAGACACCGCGGATCAGAGACCGACCATCGATCTCGATGCCGGCATTGCGCAGAAAGAGGCTCAAAAGTACCCGATCTCCTTGCGCCGCTGCCGCAGCAAGTAGAGGAAAAACGGCGCTCCGAACGCCGCCGTGACAACGCCAAGGCGAATCTCGCTGGGAGGGTTGGCAGTCCGCGCCAACAGGTCGCAGGCGATTACGAACGTGGCGCCTGCGAGGGCGCTCGCCGCCAGCAGCGTCCTATGCGACGGCCCCAGAACCAGTCGCAGCGCGTGGGGGACGACCAGGCCCACGAAGCCGACCACGCCGCTCACCGAGACCGCGGCGGCCGTCAGCAGCGCTGCCGCGAGCAGCACGGCCCTCCTGACACGCTCTACGTCAGCGCCCAGCGAGGTGGCCGTCTCTTCGCCGAGAAGCATCAGGTCTAGGTCCCGCGAGTGCCAAAACGCGACCAGCAAGCCGAGAGCGACAAACGGAGCGCAGATCACCACATGGGTCCAAGTCCGGCCGTCAAGTCCGCCCATGATCCAGAACACGATCTCTCCCGCGACCTGCCAGTCAACGAAGCTGAGCGAGATCAGCAGGGACGAGCAAGCCGTGATCATGGCTCCCAGCGCGATGCCGGCCAGCAAGAGGGTGGCCACCGGCGCGCGGCCCGCGCGGCTGGCGATCATGTAGACGGCGAACAGAGCTAAGAATGCGCCTACGAATGCCGCCAGCGGCAGCCACAGGGCCGAACTCGCCGTCCAGCCGGTGATAAACGCGACCACTGCTCCCAGAGCGGCCCCTTGACTCACGCCGATGATGCTGGATTCGGCCAGCGGATTCCGGAATATGCCCTGCAGCTGGGTTCCTGCAACCGCCAAAGCGGCGCCGACCAGACCGGCGACGATGATCCGGGGCGCGCGGATCAACCACACAATCGCTTGGTCGGCCTCGGACACGGAGCCAATGTCGATCCAGCCTGCCGGCAGGACCTTGGCCGCAAGGACGCGAACCACGGTCTCCCAGGCGACGCCCGTGCTGCCGATCGCCACTCCTGCCACCGCCACGATAGCGAGCAGGGCCGACACGACCGGGAGCACAACCAGTGCCGGCGACAGCCAAGCCTCGCCACCGCCCGAGGTCGCGGAGAGACGCCTTCTGAGATGGGATAGATTTGCTCTCACGGGCCACCCCCGTAGAGCCCTGCTGCGATCGCTTCCATCAAGCCGACGGCGTGATGAGACATGGCAGTGAACACGCGACTCTCCACGACCAAAATCTGCCCGTAGCGACCTGCCTTGGTGACAGCGATTCCGGGATCGGCGAGAAGCTGGTCGCGGGCTTGGCCGGAAGCTCCGTGCGCAGCCGCGGTCACGATCCAGTCTGGGTCCCACGCGGCGACTTGCTCGCCACTGATATCGGCGTACTGGCCGACGCCTTGCTCCGCGGCGACGTTGATCGCCCCCAGCTCTGTGAGGATGTGGTCGAACAGCGAGCCCCGGCCCAGCGTGCTGCCGTAGGTCGAATAGGGCAGTACGCGCGGTGCTCTGGCTCCGGGCGGCCGCAGTTGCTTGGCCCGCTGGACTCTCTCGCGAAGCCGGCGGATCTCAAGCTCGGCGGCGGCCTCGTTACCCGTGATTGAACCGACCGCGGCGATGGCTTCGGAGACTTGATCGAAATCCGCAAAGGTCGTTCTCACGCGGAAGGTGGGAATGCTTGCGCGTTGCAGCACGTCCTCGAGATCTGCCTTGGCGCCGTGAGCCAGCAGCATCAGGTCGGGCGCGGCACGAAGGACGGCCTCGAGATCGGACGACGGCGTCAGTCCGACTTCTCTTGCCATCTCGTGCACGAAACTGTATCCCGGGTCCATCGCGTAAGGGCTCACCGAGACGATGCGTTTGGGATCGGTGATCGCGAACAAGATGTGGTCGATCGTAAGCGCTTGGGAGCCGATAGCCTGCGGTGCCGCCTCGATCCAGAGTTCCTGGCCGCTAGCATCGACTGCCCGTCGGGGAAACCCCGCTCCGGCGTCTGCGGAAGGCAGGCCAGAGCTGGACAGCGCCGCCCCGGGGAGGCCGTCGTCGAAGCGCAGGGCTACGACGAACAGCGCCACGCAGGCGGCGACCGCCAAGGCAGCAGCGATCCGGAGTCGATGTCTCACGCTGAACTCGGATGGAGAGTGGCGCCGCGGCGCGCGTGCAGGATGACGTGGGAGGCCGGAACAAGAGTGCGGCACTCGCGCGCCAGGCTCGTCTCCCCCATCTGCGCCACCGCTTTCCGCTAGAAGTTGAACCGCATGCCGCCGATGAACCAGAGTCCCGGCGAGCCGAATCCGTGCTCGTAGTAGTCGTTGTTGATCGCGTTCTCGGCCTTTCCGTACAGCTCCAGGGTTCTCGCTTCTGAGATGGGCAGGTCGTACCGGACAACGACATCTGCCTTGACCGGGCCTGCGTAAACTAGCCGCCGCCCTTGTGCCCCGTAGGGAGAGAGCACGTAGTTGCTCGATGCGAACAGGTCGAACGTGACGTTGACGCGCTTTCGCAGCCAATGCGTGGCTGTCACCGACAGCGCTTGTGCCGAGATTCCGGGCACGCGGAAGTAGTCCGAGCCGATCGTTGGAGTGCGCGAGTCAGAGTTCGTGAATGTGTACGCGCCGCGCAGGCTGGTGCCCGAAGTCGGCGTGATCTGCGTGCTCATCTCGAAGCCTCGGGCGATGCCTCCTCCCGACGCCCGATACCCCCCGAATCGGCCGAAGAGATCGTTTGCGGGGAAATTGGCGAAGTCGAAGATGATCGTCTCTTGCAAGTTGGTGTAGAACCAGGTTCCGCTCAGGCGCAGCTTCGAGCCGTACAGCCATTGGTCCAATCCACCGTCGACGGCCACGGAGCGCTCCGGGGCGAGACGCGGGTCTCCCCAATAGTCGAACCCGCCTGAAAATGGCGAGAAGGATCCGCCGAAGCGCTCATATAGAGACGGGGCGCGGAAGGCGTTGCCCGCATGCGCGCGAATCTTGGTCTGCGATGACTCGATAAAATACGCAGCTGCGACGTCGCCGGTGTAGGCGTTGCCAGGACTCGCTGCCGCGGTCGTTTCGTAAGGGCTCGTCGCTCCGGAAAAGCTGGGCGATCCGGGATCGAAGACCTGCAGCCGGCCGGAGACGCTGACTAGCAACCTGCCATCCAACATCCGCATTTGGTCTTGCCCGAACAGGGAATGGCTGAGCTGGTCGATCTCAACACGATTGGCAGCGGGTGCTGGGCTCTCGTCGGTATTGAGGTTGCTGTACGTCTCGGCTTCGAGCTCATAGCCCAGGCTCAACAGGTTGCGGGCGCCGACGCGCTGGTCCGTGCGAGCTTGCAGCAGATGGGTCTGGCCATCGTAGCGGCTGTCGGTGCTGAACGCCGGTTCCCACGGCCCAGGCCCGGCAGGACCGTCTTGGTAGCGCCGCTTGGTCCCGACGTGCTGGTAGGCGATTCGGTAGGAGCTGCTAGGGCTTACTTGGTGCTGAAGCGTAACCGCGGCCGCAGCGAATGATGGCGAGAGCCGACTGTCGGGATCGATCTGGGAGGGCACGAATGTTGCGCTGCCAGGCGCATACGGCAGTCCTTGCTCAAGCAGGCCGAGTTGATCCACGGGGAGCGCACGAGCGGGCACCTCGCCGGCACTGGGAAAATTGGCCACGACTTCAGCGGGGAACGCCGGGCTCTCGGCGACGGTGAGGAACGAGTCGGTGCCCCACACGCGGCCGCTGAGCCAAATATCTTGGCTCAGCGCGTACTTGCCGAAGCCCCTCACCGTGGTGTTGCGGTGGGGACTGCGCCCGCGGTAGCCGCGAGTCAGGTTCAGGTGGGACACGCCGCCGCTGTAGATGAAGCGGTCGTTGGCGAGGCCGCCGCCGACCCGGGCGACTCCGCGGAGCATGCCGAGTCCGCCGCCCTCGGCCCGCAGTTCTCCGTGCGTGCTTCCTCCTCCCTGGGCTGAGGTGATATTCATCACCCCGCCCATGGCATGGGAGCCGTACAACGAGGATCCCGAGCCTCGAACGAATTCGACCCGCTCGGCACCCACGAGATTCATGTTCGCGTAGAACGCCGATGCGTCCCCCTGGGGGCTGGCCGAATCCCGAAAGCGCAGGCCATCTATCAGCACGGATGTGTCATGGTTACGCAGGCCCCGCGTCTGCACGGTGGTGAGGCTCCCGGGACCGCCCAACTGCCTGACGCGGACCCCTGGGATCACCCGCAGGGCCTCCCCGAGAGCGAACTCGTTCCGGTCGGCGATCTCGCCCGAGCTGACCGTGTCCAGCGCCTTCGCGACCTCGCGCCGAGTCAGCGGCGTGCTCGACGCGGTCACGACGACCTCGACCCGGCCACCGGAGATGGCTAGTTGCAAGTCCTCCCGGGCGTGGCCCCGGACCGTGATGTGCCTAGAGCCTGCGAACGCCTCGTCCGCGGATTCACTCTCGCACAGGTAGTCTCCATCCGGAATGTCGGGAAACGCATAGCGCCCACCGTCGGTGCTCTCCACGCGATACAACTGACCGCTGTTGCGGTCGAACAAGCGCACCTGCGCGCCTATGAGGGCCTCGCCGTCGGGATCTGAGATCGAGCCTTGCAGGCTGGCTGCGTCAAGGGTGCTGGTTGGAATCGTTGCACTGAGCAAGGCCGAAACCGCAATCGGCCGCAACAGGGAACGCAGACTCCAATCTGGCGTTTTGACGCCACTGTTGCACCCAAGATCGGGTGGATGCCGGAATGCTTCCGTACGTTTGGCTCGTGCCGGCTGTCTGCCGGCGCGATACCGGACTAAGTCGTTCATCAAGCTGCCTCCTGGTCCGTCTCCGCGGATGCCAACAAGGCACACCCTTCCGGGAGCCCGCAAGCGCGGGCCCTGCTCTAGGGCCGGGGTTCGAGAGAGGCTCGCTGGGAAGACTTGGCAGAGCCTGATGCAGGCAGACTAGGGCCTGACTCTAGCGGCAAGTGTGTTTCCAGATCGCTCATCCGTACCTCGCGGAAGTGTGCGCTTCACGCGCTCGGAGGAAGGTCTCCTGACTCGCGACTTCCAACGCAACAGATGCGCGCGCCGAACCGACCTTCCCAAGGCTGCCGCCTCAGTGGTGTCTCGGGCCAGCTTGTCGCTCACAGTGGCGGGACCGTGCCGGAATTGCACCGGACTTCCCTATTGAGCCCGAACGGGCTCCTCCAAGCACTACGAACGGTAGCATGCTAGCCACCGGTCGGTCAACTTCGACGTCTGAGATTCGGACCGTGGCATGAATGCCCAAATATGTAGCTAAAGGTGTCAGAGGCACACAGGCGAAGTTTGCTAGGCTCAGTATTCTGGGCAAAGGCCCGGGTAAGGAGATTGAATCATGCGCTTGTTTCGATTCCCGCTGATAGCGGCTGTACTGCTGGTGGCTGCCAGCGCAGCTCTGGCTCAGCGTCCTGCCTCGCCGCGCGGCGAGGCCGCTATCCAAGTTGGCGGCGAATACGAAGAACGTCGCTACGTCGGCGGCAAGTGGATCACCGTTGACTATGGGCGCCCTATTCTGCGTGGCCGGACCGGCATCTTCGGCGAAGGCAGTGATTATGGCAAGGGTGCGAATGCCGGCGCTCCGGTGTGGCGTGCGGGAGCCAACCAGTCGACCCGCTTCATGACAGAAGTGGACCTCAAGTTCGGCGACAAGACATTGCCCGCAGGGGAATACAGCATGTTCATCGACCTCAAGGAGGGAGATTGGACGCTGATCATGTCCACGCACGCGGCCAAGAATGGTTTCCGCGAGCCGGGAGAGGGCCTGTGGGGTGCGTACAACTACACGCCCGACAAGGACGTTCTGCGCGTCAGCATGGACGTTGCCAGCACGCCCGTGTCGTACGAGCAGCTCACCATTTCGTTCGTCAACGTGACAGCCGAGGGCGGCAGCCTCGCCCTGATGTGGGAGAACACCGTCGGGATGGCCAGCTTCTCGTTGCCCTAGTGCGCTGGCGTTACCCTGCGCGGCGCGTTGGCCGTGAGTTCGTGGCTTCTCGGTTCTCGGCGACTGGGGCCGTGATATAGTGCCGAGAATGGCGTATCGTCTGGCGCTGCTGCTGGCGCTGTCTCTCTTTGCCTCCAGTGCGTCGGAGCTGGTCTGGGACAGGTTCCGCGGGCCGAACGGAGCGGGCGTTTCCGCCGAAGTCGGCATTCCCGAAGAATTCGGGCCGGAGGCGAATCTCGTCTGGAAGACGCCGCTGCCCGAGGGGCTGTCGTCCCCGGTCTTCGGCGCGGACAGCATCTTCCTGACCGGGATCGCGGATGACAAGCTGACCACGTTTTCGCTGGATCGCTCGACCGGCCGGATCAAGTGGCGCCGGGAGATCGTCCGCGGGCGTGCCGGCCAGCTGCGCTCTCCCAACAACGCGGCCTCGCCGAGCGTCGCGACGGACGGGCAAAGCGTGTTTGCCTTCTTTCAGGACTTCGGATTGGTTGCCTATGGGCCGGACGGCAATGAACTCTGGCGCATCCCGCTCGGGCCGTTCAACAACCCGATGGGGATGGGTTCGTCCCCGGTCTACGTCGAAGGCAAGGTGATCCAGATCTGCGATTCCGAGACGGATTCGTTCATGCTGGCAGTCGACGCGTCCACTGGCGAAGTCGTTTGGCGCAACGAGCGGCCGTACTCGTTGCGCGGTTTCTCGACACCCGTCGTGTACCAGCCAGACGAGGGCGGGGTGCAAGTGCTGGTGGCCGGATCGTACGAACTATCCGCCTACGACGTCGGCAGCGGCGAGAAGGTCTGGTGGGTGCAGGGCTTGACGTGGCAGCTCAAGCCGACGCCAGTACTGGATAGCGAGGGGTATGCCTATGTGCTGGGCTGGGCTGGAAGCGCCGATCTCGGCCAGCAGGAAGAAGTCCCCCCCTTTGCGGAGATCTTGCCCAGCCTTGACGCGGATGGCGACGGCAGGCTGTCAGCCGCCGAACTCTCAGAGCGCTTCGGCAAGGGTGTGCGCAACGGCCTCGGAAGCTACGACTTGGACAATTCCGGCTACATGGAACTGCGCGACTGGGAGCATCACCGGCGCAAGCGGCGCGCCGTCAACGCCGTGCGCAAGATCAAGCTCGGGGGCAACGGCGACATGACCGAGGGAGCCGTGCAGTGGCTCTACTACAAGAGCCTCCCCAACGTCCCGTCGCCTCTGCTCTACGATGGCGTCGTCTATCTCACCAAGGACGGCGGAATCATGACGGCGCTAAGCGCCGAGGACGGCAGCGTCCTGAAGCAAGCGCGGCTGCGCGAAGCCATGGGACGCTACTTCGCTTCTCCCGTGGCCGCGGACGGCAAGATCTTCACCGCGGACGAGACGGGCCAGATTTCGGTGGTCAGGCCCGGGCCCGAGTGGGAGGTCATTCGCACGAACGCGATGGGCGAAGAGGTCTACGCGACTCCCGTGATCATGGACGGCAGGTTGTTCATCCGGACCAGCAAGGCGCTGTACTGCTTCGCCGAGTGAAGCTGGCCGGCACGGCCTCCCAGCCGATGCTGGCGTCGCCTAAGGGGCCGGCGTGAGCAGGCCGCGGGCAATCGCCCAACCGAAGGGCCGGAGCTTGAGGGCCGGATCGAGTCCGTCTTCGTAGAGTCCTGCGTTTGCTTGCAGGCGAGCGACGACTTCCGGGTGGTCTTGGGCGACGTTGTCGCTTTCGGCGGGGTCTGTCGGCAACCGGTACAGCAGCGGTGGTTCGAATTCGCGGGAGCCTTTAGGCTGGCCATTCTTGCCCAAGGGCCGCTCGCGCAGGTGCAGCTTCCAAGCCCCCGACCGAACTGCGTTGACCTTGTTGCGATTGCTGAAGTAGAGATCCCTTTCCGGCGCATCGCCAACACCGCGCAGCACGGAGCTGATATCGCGGCCGTCGAAGGTCCGGTCGCTCGGCATGGCCAGGCCCGCCAGCGCGCTCACCGTGGGAAAGATGTCCATCAACGTCGCCGGCCCGGCTCGTGTCGCGCCCGCTGGCAGGCGGCCTGGCGCCCGTGCCAGCAGCGGAATCCGCAGCCCTCCTTCCCAGGTTGTGCCCTTGCCCCCTCTCAGGCCGCCGGTCGAGCCGCCGGGCGTGGACGCATCGCCCGGCCACGGGCCGTTGTCGCTCGTGAAGAAGACATAGGTGTCCGCCTCCAAGCCCAGCTGCCCTAGCTTGGCCACCAGTTGGCCCACGCTAGCGTCCAATTCCTCGACGACGTCCGCGTACAGTCCGTGGCCGGACCGCCCGGCGAACTCCTTGGACGCGGCCGGAGGCTCGTGCGGCATCGTGTAAGCCAGATAGAGCAGGAACGGCTGGTCGGCGTGGCGCTCGACGAATTCCAGCGCTCGCTGGGTGTAGCGCCTCGTCAGCAGGCTGGTGTCGGCGGGCGATTCAATCACTTGGTCGCTGTCGAAGAGTTCGAAGCGAGGCCACTGCAGGCGCTCCAGCCAGACCATGTTGTTGCTGTACAGGACCCCGAAGAAGTCTTCGAAGCCGTGATTCTGCGGGCGGTGCTGCTTGCGGCCGCCCAGGTGCCACTTGCCGATGCAGGCTGTGGCGTAGCCGGCATCCCGCAAGTGCTCGGCCAGGGTCAGCTCCGCCCTGGGCAGGCCTTGGACCTCTTTAGGGACGAAGACTCGGGTAACCCCGGTGCGCAGCGGGTGGCGGCCAGTGAGCAGCGCCGCCCTCGCTGGCGAGCAGGTCGGCGCCGGAGTGTAGAACTCTGTCAGCCGGACCCCTTCGGACGCGATCCTGTCCAACGCCGGCGTCTTGGCCTTGGTGCCGCCGTAGCAGCCCAGATCTCCTACCCCCAGATCGTCCGCGACGACGACGACGAAGTTGGGTGCCCTCGGCTGTGCCGGGCGTGCGCGCGGTCCGATCAGGGATGCGACTGCGACCGCCAGCAGTAGCCGTGCAAGTCGGGTCCGGCTGGGATGAAATGGGGCCACTAGGGCGCCCGGCGGCGTCTCAGCCCCGCAGGTCACGGAACCGCTTGGCCTTGGCCTGCCAGCGCGGCAGGCTGTTCCGTTCGACACTGTGCACTTCGACGCGGACGCCAAAGCTGCTGCTCACGTCCTCGGCGATTGCCTCGCAGGCGTCCGGGAAGGCCTCGACCTCGACCACGGCTTCATCCATCGCCCCGTCGCGCGCCACCGTGATGCGGAACTCTGCCTTGCCCGCGGCCCGCCTGACGGCCCCCTCGATGGCGGAGGGGTGCAGGTTGACTCCGCGGATCAGCATCATCTGGTCCGCGCGGCCAAGGATCCCGCCCGCCAGCAGCAAGCCTTCGGGCAAGCGCCGCGCCCGCACCAAGTCCCCGGTGCGATAGCGCACGACCGGGCAGCAATCCCGGCCCAAGTTGGTGATCACCAGTTCGCCCGTGGCGCCGTCGGCGACGGGCTCTTCTCCGTTGACCGCGAGCACTTCGGCGATGAACTCCCGCTCGTTCATGAACACGCCGCGGCCCTGCGGGCAGGGCAGGCCGTACGCTCCGACCTCGCTGGCACCGGCATGGTCGAACACCTGGGCACCCCAGGCTTCCCCGATGCGGTGCCGTGTCGCTGGGATGCTGCCGCCCGGCTCGCCGGCTAGGATCACGCTGCGAATCGAGCTCTTGGCGGTGTCAATGCCGTGCTCTTCGGCGACCGCTGCCATGTGCAACGAGTAGGTTGGCGTCGAGAACAATACCGTGCAATCCAAGTCCCGCAGCAGCTGCAAGCGGCGCACCGTGTGCGCCCCGCCCCCCGAGACCGACAGGATGCCCCTGCGCGCGAGCGCGTCGTGCGCGGACCAGAATCCGATGAATGGCGCGTACGAGAAAGCGAAAAAGGCGCGGTCGTTGTCCCGCAGGCCGCAGACATCCAGCACGCTGTCCCAGCAATCGCACCACCAGTCCCAGCTTTGCGGCGTGTCCAGCACCAGCAGGGGCTTGCCGGTCGTGCCGGATGTCTGGTGGTACTTGGAGTAATTCTCAAGCGGCTCCGACAGGTTCGAGCCGAACGGCGAGTGCTGGATCTGGTCTGCGGACAGGTCGTGGTTTGAAGTCAGGGGAAGCTGAAGAAACTCTTCGAGGTTGCGCGGCGCGGCAAAGCCGTCGAGCCGCTGCTGCCAGAAGGGGTTGCTCGCGACGAGCTTGGCGAGCATCTCGCGCAGCCGCAATAGCCGCTCCCAGCGGCCCAAGTCGGCATCGGCCGACATCTTACCGGTCAGGGCAACCGGCATCAGAGCGGCAGCAGCCGGACGGCCTGGGCCGTCGCGAGGCAGACCAAGAACGCGAGCCCGAGCGGCATCAGGGCTCCAAGCGCCGTCCAGCGAGCGCTCCGCGTCTCTTTCCAGATCGTCAGTATGGTTGTCGCACAGGGATTGTGCAGCAAAGAAAACAGCATGAGGTTGACCGCCGTAAGCAACGTCCAGCCGTGCTGGCCGACCAGCACTTCGCGGATCTGCTCGTAAGTAGTGATATCCATCATCATAGCGCCACCTAGGTAGCACATCAGCATCGTCGGCACCACGATCTCGTTGGCGGGGATCGCGATCACGTAGGCCAGCAGGATCACGCCGTCCAGTCCGATCGCCGTTCCGAGGGGTTCCAGCAGCGCGATCGAACGCTCCGCCAAAGTAACCCCGCCAGCCTGAGTGTTGGCCAGGATCCAGATCAGCGCCCCGGCAGGCGCGGCCGTCAGCATGGCGCGGCCGAGGACGAATATGGTCCGGTCGATCAGGGATGTGTACAGAATCCTCAGCACGCTCGGGCGCCGATACGGCGGCATCTCCAGCGTGAAGGCAGAGGCCTCGCCCGACAGCAGGCTGCGCGACAGCGCCCACGACACGCCCAGCGTGAAGCACACGCCCAGCAGCACCACGGCCACCACGGATGCGGCGGCCGCGAGCGCGGCCACCGCTGGCGGGAAGGCGGCTGCGACGAAGATCACCGCCAGCATGATGAGCGTCGGAAAGCGACCGTTGCACGGCACGAAATTGTTGGTGAGAATGGCCAGCAGGCGTTCGCGCGGGGAGTCGATGATGCGTGTCGAGGTGACCCCGGCGGCGTTGCAGCCGAATCCCATCGCCATCGTCAGGGCCTGCTTGCCGTGCGCGCCCGCCTTGCGGAAGAGCCAGTCGAGATTGAACGCCACGCGCGGCAGGTACCCCAAGTCCTCCAAGATCGTGAAGACCGGGAAGAATATGGCCATGGGAGGCAGCATGACGCTCACCACCCACGCTAGGCCGCGGAAGATGCCATGCCAGACGAGCCCGGTCAGCCACCAAGGCGCTCCCACGCTCTCGAACCAGCTGGCCGCCGCCGCCTCGACCGCGAAGAACGCGTTGGCCAGCATCTGCGACGGGATGTTCGCCCCAAGAATCGTCACCCAGAACACCGCGCCGAGCAGCAGCAGCATGACCGGCAGCCCCAGCCACCGCGAGGTCAGGATGCGGTCGATCCGCTGGTCGAAGTCCCACTTGCCCGAGCCGTGCTCGCGGACCGACCGCCCGGCGAGCTCGCCAGCTCGTTCATACAGGCTGGCGACCATGTAGTCGCGGAAGCTGCCGTCCAGTCCCCGGCGCAGTTCGTCGCTGCGGTCCAACACTGCTTGGGGCGTGACCGACGCCGAGGTCATTGGGCCCCCGCGATCGCCTTGATCTTGCTTGCATCGACTGGTGCCGGCTGCCGCTGCCGGTCTGCCAGCCCAGCGAGCTCGCCGCTAAGCAGCGCCTCCCGCACTTTGTGATCGCCGTCCAGCAGGCGCAGCGCGACCCAGCGCGCGCTGGGCAGGCCGGGAGCCATCCCCCGGATCAGTGGCACCAGCCCATCGATGGCCTCGCGGACCTCAGCAGGGGGAGCGACCCGCGAAGGGGAAGTCTTGGTCTCTCCGGAGGCCACCCCTGCGACGCTTGCCACGAGTTCCGCCAGCCCTTCCTTCGTGCGGGCAACGGTCGGCACCGCGGGCACCCCCAGATCGCGGGAAAGGCTGCGCACGTCGACATCGATTCCCTTGCGCTTGGCCTCGTCCATCAAGTTGACGCAAACCACTGCGCGGTCAGTGATTTCCAGCACCTGCAGGACTAGGTTCAGGTTTCTCTCCAAGGCCGTGGCATCGACCACCACCACCGTGCAGTCGGGCTGCCCGAAAAGCAGGAAGTTGCGGCTGATTTCCTCGTCTTGGGATGCCGACAGAAGAGAGTACGTGCCGGGCAGGTCGACCAGCTTGTAGCGCTTGCCGCCGTACCCGAACGCCCCTTCCGCGCGCGTGACCGTCTTGCCGGTCCAATTGCCCACGTGCTGGCGCAAGCCCGTGAGGGCGTTGAATACGGAGGACTTGCCGGTGTTCGGGTTGCCCGCCAGTGCGACTACGTGATCGCAGTTCGCGATGTCGACCCCCATCTCGGCCAACTGCGCGTGGGCCGGGCAGCCGTCGCACGCTTCGGTGTTCATGGAGCGGCCTCCGCGCCGTCGGGTGACCGGATCGGCCGAATCAAGACCTGCTCCGCCTGTTGTCGGCGCAGGGCGACCGTCGTGCCGCGAACGCGAAACGCCCGCGGGTCGCCGAACGTGTTGTCCAGCGCCACCTCCACCTGCGTGCCCGGCGTGAGCCCGAGATCGAGCAGGCGGCGGCGCGAGAGCCCTTGACAGTCCGGGCTCAAGCCTGCCACCTCTCCCGACGCGCCCTGGGCCAGGTCCGCTAGGCGCGTCCGTTCCGAAGGGAGTGCGTCTTGGGGCCGGACCTCGCGCACGTGTATGTTGGCCGCTACCGAGCGCTCTATGCGGTGTCGGCCGCCATCCGTTTCGATCACTAAGTGGTTCGGCTCGGATTCGGCCACGTTCACGACCTGCATCGGTCGCAGGTTGGCCAGCAGGATCCGCCGGAAGACCGCCTGAGGCTCATCTTCCAAGTGGGCGATCAGCGCGGGCCTGCCGACCGGCCATTCGTTCAAGCTGACCGCTTCGAGCGCGCTGATCGTGCCGTCGGGCCGCGGGATCGGATCTCCGTGCGGATCGTGCTGCGGGTGTCCGAGGTGGGCGTCCAGCCGGGCTACTTCTTCGCGGCTCAGGCTGTGCTCCGCCCTTTCGGCGGCTTGGTGCAGCTTCCCCATCGGCATGTTGGCGTCGTCGGACAGGTGGCGCTCCCACAAACGGTGCGCGCGCACCACCTGCAGGGCTCGCCGCTCGCCGCTTGCGGTGAGCGCGATCCCGCCTGCGCCGCTCTCGACCCAGCCCGCTGTCTGCAAGCCTGCTACGACTCTCAGTACGGCGGCTGGCCGGAGCCCCGTGGTTCCCGCGAGCGATTCAAGGGTGGCCAGCTTCGAGCGGTGCTGCCAGGCCAGGATGTGCTTCAACGCGTCCTCGGAGCGTGATTTCGCCCGGTAGGCGCGGTGCCGCTTCCACCTAGCGACGAGGCCGAACTTCGGAGCCGCAACTAGCGCAGCAAGCAGTGCGGCTGCCATGCCAAGGCCGAGTGCGCTCATGTCGCTGCACTCCGGATGTCGCGAATCCGGATCGAGCCTGCCAGCCGGGCCCCGAAGGCATGCACGGCTTGCTCGTCCCCCACGCGTAGCATCAGAGGCCCGTCAAATGGCCTGCGCTCCAACAAGTGGATCCGGACCCCGGGCCGGACACCGATGCTCGACAGGTGCTGGAGCATGGTTGGGTCGTGGTCGGACACCCGCGACACCTCCGCGTCTGTGCCGGGCTCCATGTCGATGAGATCGGAATCCGCCCGGTCGGGCAGGGTGCCGTCCCGGCGCGGGATCGGGTGCCCGTGGGGGTCGAACTCGGGATCACCCAACACATGTGCGATGCGGTCCTCAAATGTCTCCGAGATCGCGTGCTCGAGTTTCTCGGCTTCCACGTGAACCTCGTCCCAGCTGTAGTCCAAGACCCGGTGCAAGAACAATTCGATGAGCCGGTGGTGCCGGATGATCTCCAGCGCACGTGCCCGGCCCCGGTCAGTCAGGCGGGCGCCGTGGTGCTTCTGGTATTCGATCCAGGGCGGATCGGCCTCGGACAGCTTTTTGAGCATGCCCGTGACCGAGGCAGGCGAGATCGCGAGTTGCTCAGCCAATCCGGCGGTGGTGGCCCGCTCGTCGTCGCCGGCCAGCTGGTAGATCGCCTTCAGGCAATTGTCAATCGCCTCGCTGCCCATTTTTAGGCTTGCCTAAATTTAGGTTATAGACAGCTTAAATCCATGTCAAGCGTATGTCGGGCGAGTCGTGGCCGGTGGCTCGTGGCTGTCGGTTCACGGCGGCGATCCAGTGCCCCCAGCCCCGCGACTTCCTGTCGCGGGTGATCGGCTAGCGCTCGCCAGATTCAGTAGCCATGCAGGGTAGCGCCGGTCAGAGTCAGTTGGGTCCTCGCCGGGCGAACAGTTAGACTCGAGATACAAGACTACCCATCGGACAGCCGCCCAGATAGGGACTTCCGGAGTCCGATCATCTCAACCCCAGGGACGCCTTCGGCGTCCCTGTATGCTTTGGTGACCGCGAACCGCAGCTGTCGACGCCACCAAACGGCCACGTCCCGCAGTCGGCGGCGGGTCCGGGCCGATTCGCCGCCGACGCTAACCAGCCTGCGGAGCTCATCAAAGGAGAGTCTGGACGGGAACGCAACATGTACTAGGCTGGAACCATGGCGGAGCGGATGGTCAACTGCGTGAAGCTGGGCAGGGAACTGCCCGGACTGGACGAGGTGCCGTTTGATTCGGAGCTTGGCCAGAAGATCTACGACAACGTGTCCAAGATCGCTTGGGCCCAATGGGCCGAACACTTGAAGATGATCATCAACGAGTACCGCCTCAACCCGGCCACGCTCCAAGCGCAGGAGATGATCGTCAAGCAAATGGAGGCGTACTTCTTTGGGGAAGGCGCTGCGCCTCCCCCCGAGTACGTGGCGCCGGGGTCATGAGTCGCCCAGTCCTGCTGCTGCTCTTCCTGCTCGGGGCGTGGAGTTGTGGGACGGTCTTCATGTGGCAGACCGCCATCCAGAATTTTGCCGTCGCCGAGACGGTCGAAAATTCTACCCGTGAGGGTCTGGCGGCTGCGGCTGAAGGCCTTGCTCCAGGCAGCTTGCGCACGTTGGTCCGCTATCAGGCCTCCGAGGTCAATCGCCTGTTTTTCAGCGGCTGGGGCTGGATTCAGGTCGGGCTGGCGGCTCTGGCCTTCGTGCTCGCTTGGGCCTGCCGTTGCCGGCGCGCCGTGGTAGTGCTCGTTGGCGCGATGCTGCTGATCACGGTCGGGCTGGCTGCGTATGTCGTTCCCGAAACAGTGCGTCTCGGCCGGTTGATGGACTTTGCGGCCGAAGGGTCGCAGCCGCAGGTCGAGAGCACGTTCTGGACGCTGCACCACGCCTATACCGGCGTGGACATGCTGAAGTTCGCCATGGGATTGGTCGCCACGGTCATCGCCTGCCGCCAGGCCACCCAGCGCGTCATCCCTAGCTGATCTAAAGCCCCGCGGCGCCGGTATCGCTTGACCGCTATGGACGGGCCGATCTGGACGCCTTCTCCGGAGCGCATTCGCGCCAGTCGGATGAAACGCTTCATGGACGAGGTCGGGACGCCCGATTATGCGAGCCTGCATCGCTGGTCAGTGGAGCGACCTAGAGAATTCTGGTCTGCACTTTGGGACTTTGGCGAGATCGTCGCGCATCGCGATCCTGACCGAGTCGTGGACTCGTTCGACCGCATGCCTGGTGCGCAATGGTTCCCCGGATCTGAGTTGAACTTCGCCGAGAACCTGCTGCGTTTCGACGATGACCGGCCGGCCTTGGTGGCTTGGAGCGAAGAGGGGCCGGGCCGATCCCTGACCTATCGCCAGCTGCGCCTTGAAGTGGGAGCGCTGGCCGGCGCTTTGGAGCGCGAGGGCATCCAACCGGGAGACCGGGTCGCCGGCTTCGTGGCCAATGCTCCCGAGGCCGTGACAGCCATGCTTGCCGCAACCAGCCTCGGCGCGGTGTGGTCCTCTTGCTCGCCCGACTTCGGCGCCGAAGGGGCGATCGACCGACTTGGCCAGATCCGTCCGCGGATCCTGTTCGCTTCAGCCGGGTACACCTATGCGGGCAAGCGGTACGACTGCTCCGAACGGCTGGCAGCGATCTGTCGCAGCATCGATTCGATCGAGCGAGTCGTGGTGATCCCTTCGGCGGCCGAGCCCGATCTGCGCGAGTTGGGATCCGCGCGGTTATACGCCGAGTACTTGGATGCCGAGCAGGCGCCAAGCTTCAAGCCCCTGCCGTTTGGCCACCCGGCCTACATCTTGTACACGTCGGGTACTACCGGGCCGCCGAAGTGCATCGTCCACAGCGCGGGAGGCACGTTGCTGCAGCACATCAAAGAGCTTGCGCTGCATGCCGACCTGCATCGCCAAGACTGCATATTCTTCTTCACTAGCTGCGGTTGGATGATGTGGAACTGGCTGGTCAGCAGCCTGGCGCTCGGGACCAAGATTGTCCTGTATGACGGGTCCCCGTTTCACCCGCGGCCCGAAGTCTTGTTCGACTTGGTCGACCGGGAGTCCATCTCGGTCTTCGGACTCGGGGCAAAGTACGTCTCCGCCATCGAGAAGGCCGGACTGGAGCCGGCTTCTAGCCACTCCTTGGCTTCGTTGCGGACAATCCTGTCTACCGGTTCCCCGCTCAGCCCGGGCAGTTTCGAGTTTGTGTACGGGAAGGTCAAGCAGGACGTGCATTTGTCATCGATCTCAGGGGGCACCGACATCGTGTCGTGCTTTGCGCTCGGTGATCCGACCAGGCCCGTCTATTCAGGCGAGTTGCAGGCGCCTGGACTCGGCATGTCCGTAGAAGTCTTCGGAGACGACGGCGCGCCTCTGCCCGTGGGTGCAACCGGGGAGCTAGTGTGTACCCAACCCTTTCCCGCGATGCCGCTAGGTTTCTGGAACGACAGCGATGGCCGCAAGTACCGCGAGGCTTACTTCGAGCGCTTCCCGGGCGTGTGGCACCACGGGGATCTCTGCGAGCGTCGCCCGAGCGGCGGGTTCCGGATCTGGGGGCGCTCCGACGCCGTCCTGAACCCCGGCGGGGTGCGCATCGGCACCGCGGAGATCTATAACGCCGTCGAGGCGATGCCCGAGATTGCCGAAGCGGTGGCCGTCGGATTCCAGCGCGGCGGCGATGAGCAAATCGTATTGCTGGTGGTGCTGACCGATGACCGTGTCCTGGACGATGGCATCGTGGCGGACATCAAGCAGACGATTCGCGGGCGGGCTTCCCCGAGGCATGTGCCTGCCGAGGTGCTGCAGGTAGGTGACATACCGCGGACGCGGAGCGGGAAGGTCGCAGAACTCGCGGTCAAGCGCGCGCTTGCCGGCATGCCAGTTACGAATCTGGGCGCTTTGGCAAACGCGGACGTGTTGGAAGCGTACTCTCGCGTGCGGGACGAACTGCTCGCAGACTAGGAGACTGTCAGCTGTCGATGACCATCGGCATCAGTAACGATGGCCTTCGTGAACTGATTCCAAGAGCTCTGCCAAAGGCGCGCCCTTGATGTGACGCCGGCGCTCGGAGATGCGGGCGACCGCTTCACGTGCCCGTGCCCGGTCGGTCTTTACAGGAACCAGCAGCGCAACCGGTTTCCCATGACGAGTGATGGTAACGCTCGCGCCACGAGCTACTCGGTCGAGCAATTTGGACAGATGGGTCTTGGCTTCGAACGCTCCAATCGATTCCATGGGATTCTTCCCTCCGTGCAGCTAGACTAGCTTGATCAACGAGTCCACCTAGCGAGCTTCACGCGGTTACCAGTGAAAGAAACTGGGGTCAGTCTCCAGAGCGCTTGAAGACCGAAGCATACGGTCAAACGTGCCCGTCAACCGTTTCTGCACACATTCGGTCGCAGTGGTTCCATGCCCCTCACGACGCAGGGCGATGCGTCCCAAAATCGATCCATGTGCCGCCCCTCCGCGCCGACTCTGCTGCGGCATGCACAACTTCTAACGTGTGCAGCCCGTCTTCCCCTGTGGGGTATTCGACGGCTACCGGCGCCGCGTCTCCCGCGGTCTCTCGGCGGCGGATCTCTGCGGCTAGGTCCGCGTAGATGTTTGCGAACGCCGGCAGCATGCCCTCGACGTGTCCGACCGTGATCCGCGAAGCCCGATTCGCTTCCGGCGCAAGGCCACCCGCTCCACGCTCCAAGATCTGCGTTGGCTGCCCCAAGGGTGTCCAGGCGAGCTGATTGGGCTGCTCCTGCGACCAGCGCAAGCCGCCTCGCTCTCCGAAGACTCTCAGGGTGAGACCGTGGGTCTGGCCGACCGCGACCGCGCTGGCCCACAGGCGTCCCACTTCGCCGCCCGTGAAGCGCAGGGTCGCCATGGCATCGTCCTCGAGTACGCGGCCGCCCACGCACGACGCAAAGTCCGCCGCGATCTTCGCCACTCTGCGTCCGATCACGTAGCAAGCCATGTGCAGGGCGTGGAGGCCGGTGTCTGCGAGCACGGAGCTGACGCCCGCCTGGGCCGGATCGTAGCGCCACCGCACGCGTGGATTGTCGGCATCCGCAGCGTCGGCATGCGACCCATGCGCGAATTCGGCCACCACCACTCGGACTGCGCCGAGGTCTCCAGCCTTGACCATGGCGCGCGCCTGCCGCACCATCGGATAGCCTGTGTATCCATAGTTCACCGCTAGAATCCGGTTCCGCTCGAGGGAGGTCTGCACCAACTTCTCCGCATCCTCGACGGTGGTAGTCAGCGGCTTCTCGCACAAGACGTGGTAGCCCTCGTTCAGAAACGCCTGCGCGATCTCGAAATGCGTCGAGTTCGGAGTGGCGACGGTCACGAGGTCGAGCCGCTCTCCCGGCGGCAGGCCGCGCTCGCGCTCGAGCATTTCGCGCCAGTCGCCGTAGGCTCGCTCCGGTGAGATGCCGTGAAGCATGGCGAACTCGCGTCCCCTCTCGGGCACGACGTCCAGCGCGCCCGCCGCGAATTCGAAGAAGCCGTCAAGGCCTGCGCCGATCCGATGAGCGCTGCCGATCTGGCTGTTCTGCCCGCCGCCAACCATGCCCCAGAGGAGTTTGCGTTGCATTGATTTCATCCCGTCTAACATGCGCCGGTTCCGCGGGCTGGCGCCCTATCAGCCCGAGGTCAGGATCGGTTCCATCACCAGCATGCCCAGCAGGGTGTAGATCACGTCGAAACCGACCAGCAGCCGCAGCCACGGCCCGGTCTCCGTAACCGCCGTCGGATCGAACACGGCCCACGTCAAGCTCATGCACGCCACCAGCGCCGGAAGACAGACCGGGAACAGCAGCAGCGGCAGCATCAGCTCGCGCATCCGATTCCTGGCGGTCACCGCACCGAACGTGGTTCCTACCGCTGCGAACGACCAGCCGCCGAGCGCGAACACCGGCAGCAGCTGGCCGAAGCGCGGCACCCAGCTGATGTCGTAGAAGATTCCGAACACCGGCAGGGAGATCAATTCGACCGCTAGGATCAACACGAAACTCGCCAGCGTCTTGCCGAGAAACAGTGACTCGCCCGACAGCGGGGCCGCCACCAGTGCCTCGAGAGAATCGTTGGTCGTCTCGCGGGCGAAGCTGCGGTTGAGCACCAGGACGCCGGCGAAGAGATAGACCACCCACAGCAAGCCGCCCGACAGGCTGCGCACCTCGACGTTTGTGTTCGGGTCAAACGTGAAGCTGAACATCAGCAGCACGACTAGCGCGAAGGAGATCGCGGCGTTGAGTACTTGCCGGTCGCGCATCTCGCAGCGCAGGTCCTTCGCCGCGACCGTCCAGGCATCTGTCACGGTGCGGGTCATGGCAAGCGCTCGTACAGGGACTGGGGAGCGTTCCTCAGGTCTGCGTCAACCGGGCTGCGATACGCTAGGCGGCCGCGATGCAGCAACGCGACGTCGTCGGCAACCGCGATCGCCTCGCGCAATTGATGCGAGCAGATCACGACGGCGGAATTGGCCTCGCGGGCTTCTTCCACGAGGGAGGAAAGTAACTCGACTGCCCGGTCGTCCAAGGAGGTCCACGGCTCGTCCAGCAGCAATACCTCGGGCTTGTGCAGGAACGCCCGCGCGATAGTCAGTCGCTGGCGCATGCCGCGGGAATACTCGCCCGCCCGCGAGTGACGGAAGCGCTCGAGGCCCACTCTGCTGAGCCATTCTGCGACTACGGCGCCAGCCTCTGGAACCTTGTACAGCTTGCAAAAGAAGCGCAGGTTCTCCTCTGCGGTGAGATCGTCGTAGATCCACGTGCCGTGCCCGACGATGCCGATCCCGCCGCGCCGGTCGTCTTGGCCGCCGGAAGATGCCGGAAACGAGATGTCGCCCTGAGTCGGCCGCGACAGGCCTGCGAACATGCGCAGCAGCGTTGTCTTGCCCGCTCCGTTGCGCCCGAGCATGGCCAGCACCCTGCCCGGCGCCACTTCCAAGCTCACGTCGAGCACTGCAGGGAAGTCGCCGAAGTACTTCGACACGCCGCTCGCTAGAATTGCGGGCTCGCTCATGTGGGCTGACGCTAGCCTTGCTTGGCGGCTTTGGAGCTGCTCTGCTGCGGTACTCGCGAGGACAGCAGGTGGTAGAAGCCCAAGCCGAGTATCGCGATCGCTAGGCCGGCGATCCACGGCAGTTCCTTGGAGACGGGTGCGTGCTCTATGCTGATCTCTGCTTGCCCCCCAGTCCCGCTTCCTCCGCCGGTGAGCAACCGACCGCTGCCTTTCACTGTCAGGGTCACGGCCGGCCCCTCCGGCACCGCGTAGATGGAAGCCAGGGTCGTGGGCTCTTGGCCCAGGCTGGTGACGCCGACTCCCTCGAGGCTCACGCCCGCCGGGGCGGCTAGGCGCGTGTTGACACCGGGGTAGGTAGACCGGGTCGTGAACGGCATCCCGTCCGTGTAGGGCACGGCATATTGCAGGTCGATGCGGTTCTCGCCCGGCTTGAGCGGAAAGTCTACCTTGTAAATGTTGTCTGGGCCTGCCGGAAGCGCGGTACTGCGCAGCGGCATGCCGGCCGGCCCCGTGCCGCTCACATCGACCCCGCCTCCCGCTTCCGGCGGCAGGTAAAAATTCAGCGTTCCCGCCGCGCTGCTGTACGTGACTGGCGGGCTGGAGGCGTTGACGAACTGGAAGCTCTCGCGCAGCAGCATCTCTTCGCCGCCGGGCTCAAGGATCAGAACCCTGTTCACCGGCGCTGGCAGATCCCGCTCGCTGACCGAGTAAACAGTCACGCGCACGCTGTCGTGTGCCTCGCCGCCGCGCAGGATCTCGGTATAGCCGATGCCGTCGTGCTCGGCGCGAATGGCGCCCGCGAATGGCTGGCCCTCGGACACCGCCGGCAGCGACTTGGTGAACTCGAAGCTGCCGTCGGCTTGAGAGACCGCCTCTTCGAGCGGCGTCATCCCCCCTCGAAAGCTGGACAAGGTGAGCGCGACCCCGGCTTGCGGCGCCCCGGTCGTGCCGTTCACCACCGTGCCGCCGACGGCAAGCGCCAGTTGGGGCGCCAAGACTGCAATGGCGGTCGCGGTCGCGACCCTCGCTAGTGCATTCCTGCGCATGTCACGCCCCGTCACTCCCCTCGGCCTCCTCGATCGCCACCATGACGCCGGCCAGCTCGGCCTGCAGGTCGCGCTTGCTGGCTGCGTAGTCGGCCTCGGACATCTTGCCCATCTGGAACTCGCTGCGCAAGTCGCGCAGGTTTTCGTACACGGCTGCCTTGCGCTCCTCAAGGTGCCGGGTCGGAGAGATCGGCTCGTCCGGGGGGACATGCTTGGCGCGGACCACGATTGGCAGCGCGAACGCAAGCAGGATCATGGCGATGGCGGCCGCGACAAACATGGCGTGCGCCCGAATTCAGGTTGGGACGGGCGACCCGGCTGCGAGTCCAATCTTCGAGTCTATTCCAATTCCTCGAGATCATCTTCGATCCGGGAGCGGAACCGTTCAACGACTTCCTCTGGCACGCCCGCGGCCCGCGAGCGAGTGCGGTTCGACCTGCGCCACCTCCGGATGACCCACGGCACCAGCGCCAGGCCCGCCAGCAAGGTCGCGAACGGGGCGATCCAGCCGATCAGCCCGAAGCCGTCGTTGCCCGGTTGCACGCGAGTCTCGCTGCCGTACTTGGCGTAGACAGCCTCAAGCACGTCCTCGTCCGACTGGCCGGCCTCCAGGCCGGCTTGGATGTCCTGCAGTACCGGATCCCGGAAATGGCAGTTGAGCATGTTGCAACTGCCGACTGTGTATGCGCAGCTGCACTGGCAGGTGACGAGGTCGCCGACCTGCCGCAGCTTTTCGTACGGTACCTTCGCCTGCGCGCCGGCAGCCGCCAGCGCCAACAGGAGGCTAATCGCCAGATGCGCCAACGGGCTGTCCTCCCAATTCGGCCGCCCGAACAGGCGTGGCCGAGCGCCGCGCCTTGTTCGGCACCAGCGCCACGAGCGTGCCGAAGACCAGCAGCAAGGCTCCCAGCCAGATCCAGTTCACCAAGGGGTTGAGGTACACCTGTATGACTGGATTCGCGCCGTCGTTCGATTGTCCCGCATAGACCACGTAGACATCCTCGCGCAAGCGGCTGCGCACGTCCACCCTGCTGGTCGGCTGGCTCGAAGCATGGTAAAAGCGCCGCTCGGGCATGAGCGTCTGGAGGAACTCCCCTCCCTTGCTGACGTCGATCGCGGCTACGGCGCGAAAGAAGTTCGGGCTGTCGCTCTCGGAGATGTTCTGCAGCTTGAAGCTGTAGGCGCCGACCTCGATGCTGTCCCCGACCGTCATCTCCTCCTGATGGACCCGGTTGAAAGCCGCGCCGGCGAAGCCCACGAACATCAGCACGATCGCCATGTGGACCAAGTAGCCGCCGTAGCGGCGCGTGTTGCGGCGCGTGAGTTCGACCAGCGCAGCGGGCAGCGCCAAGGACTGCTTGCGCTGGATCACGCGTCCGCCGCGATAAAACTCCATCAGCACAGTCAGCGTCACGAACGCGCACAGGCTGAAGCAGACCAGGGCGTAAAGGTGCCGCATCCCCGCCGCGAACAGTGCGATGGCGCACACGGCCGCCGCCAGCGCCGGCCACTGGAAATTGCGCCGCAGGGACTCGAGCGAAGTCCGCCGCCAGGCGAACAGCGGGCCGACTCCCGTCAGGAATAGCAGGAACAGCCCGATCGGCACGTTGACCTTGTTGAAGAAAGGAGCGCCCACCGTGATCTTGTCACCGATGAAGTACTCGCTGAGAACGGGGAAGAGCGTTCCCCACAGCACTGCGAAACAGCTTGCAAGCAGGATCACGTTGTTGAACAGGAAGCTGGATTCGCGCGACACCACCGAGTCCAGTTCCGCCTCGCTGCGCAGGTAGTCGCGGCGGCTGGCGATCAAGTACGCGGTGATCCCGATGCCGCCCACCAAGAACCACACGAAATAGGTGCCGATCTCCGATTGTGCGAAGGCGTGGACCGAGCTGACCAAGCCGCCACGGGTCATCATCGTCCCGAAGATGCACAGGAAGAAGGTGGCCGATATCAGGATGATGTTCCAAGCCTTCATCATCCCCTTCTTCTCCTGCATCATCACCGAATGCAGGAATGCCGTGCCCGTCAGCCAGGGCAGCAGCGAGGCGTTCTCCACCGGGTCCCAGCCCCAGTATCCGCCCCAGCCCAGCACCACGTATGCCCAGCGCGCGCCGAGCAGGATGCCGATCGACTGGAACAGCCACGTGACCATGGTCCAGATGCGGGTCGTGTGAATCCAGCGCTCGCCGGGCTGGCGCGTGATCAGCGACGCCAGCGCGAAGGCGAACGGCACCGTAAAGCCGACGTACCCGAGGTACAGCATCGGCGGGTGGATCGCCATCATCGGGTGCTGCAGCAGCGGGTTGAGGCCGCTGCCGTCCGGGACCGACGTGATTTGCGGGCCGGACATGATGACTTGGAACGGGTTGGCCTCGAAGGCCACCAAGCCTAGGAAGAACGCCTGCGTCGCGGCCATTGTGACCACCACGTAAGAGATCATGTTGCGGTGTAGCTTGCGCCCGGTGTAGACCGAGACGAACGTGTAGCTGGCGGCGATCCAGCTCCAGAACAGCAGCGAGCCCTCCTGTCCCCCCCACCAAGCAGCGACCTTGTACAGGAGGCCGAGGTCGGCGTTGGACCTGGACGCCACGTAGTTGAAGCTGAAGTTGTCGGTCAGGATCGCGTGCAGCAGGATGGCCGATGCGGCGGTCGTCATCAGCCACGCGCCTAGCACCGCGCGCTGCGCGCTGACCTCCAAGAAGGGGTTGCGGCGCAGCTTGCCGGCCAAGGCGGCTGCCACTGCATAGGCCGAGAGCAGGAAGGCCAGCAGTACCGCCAGGTAGCCTAGGTTTTCCATTGGTGATCGCTTCGAGCGCAGCTGCTTGGCCCGCTGCCGTCCTGTCGCTCCGACCTAGGCCGGGAACCGCTAGTCCGCAGGGCTCTGGGTCTCGGCTCCGTAGACCGGCGCGGCGTCATCTCCCGGCGCCGCCTCGTACTTCGAGGCGCACTTGGCCTGGATCTTCGTCGCCTCGAACTTTCCGTCCGCCCTCAGATAGCCGTCGCACAATGCCTGGGCCTTGTCGCGGAACGTGTCCGGCAAGGGATCCGCTCCCGTGTAGACGACTTCCAAGACCGTGGGGTCCGCCATGGTCTCGTCCTGCTGGTGCAGACTGAACTCCACGCTGCTGGCGTGCCGGACAATCGAACCGTCCGCCACGTCGCCGCCAACCCGAATCCGCTTGGTGCCGGGATTCTCCATCGCGAGCAGTTCGTCGAGCGTCACATAGTAGGTGGCGCTCTCCTGGACGCCGCCCACGGCCATCCACGCCAGGGTCACGACAATCGCGGCGATTATGAGAACAAACTTCTGCTGCTTCTTCACGTCTCGCTCCGAGGACTTCATTATATATGGTGATTTCACTTGCAGCAGACCTGATCCGGAGACTTTGCACCTTTGCGGCAGTTACGGAAGGAGCGCGCTCAGCGCGGCGATGCGACGTTTGAATGCGAGCGGTTTCCGACTAACCAGGCGAAGCTTCCACCGGATTGACAAGTCCCCGTTCAACCGCTGAGCGCTGCATGGCGCTGGGCGAGCCCCATGAGGTGACCCGGCCTACCCCCTGATCCTTGCTCCGTTACCGGGGAGTAAGATTGCTCGATGGAATCGCTCGTGGCACTGATTCGGGATGCCCTTGCAGGTCTGTGGGTTGCGGGAAGGCGACTTCGCAAGAGTCCGGGGTTCACGATTACCGTCGTTGCATTGCTGGCTCTGGGCATCGGGGCGAACACGGCGATATTCAGCCTCATGAATGCGGTCCTGATGCGGACGCTGCCCGTGCCGGAGCCCAACAGGCTGGTGCTCTTCGCCGTTCACGCCTCGGACGGTTCGAGCCGCTACATGATTCCGCAGACGGTCTACAGGCAAATCGGCGCGAGGAATTCGGTCCTGGAGGGATTCGCGGCGGCGACATTTCCACCGATCACGCTGTCGAGTGATGGAATCGCCGAGCGCGTCAATGGAATGCTGGTTTCGGGATCCTTCTTCGAGACGCTAGGCGTGGACGCCGTACTGGGGCGAGTGCTAACGCCGGACGATGATCGCTTGCCCGTATCTCCCGCGATTTGCGTAATTAGCTACGGGCTCTGGCAGCGGCGATTCGGTGAGGACCCTGACGTGATCGGGCGCCGCGTCCACGTGAACGCACATCCGTTCACCGTTGTCGGAGTCACGCCGAAGGAGTTCCTCGGCCTCTCTGAGGACTCGCGATTGGATATCAGCATTCCCCTCAGGGCGGCGGGAATGTCCACCTATTACTCCTATCCGGTGCGCACTTTCGGGAGGCTGAAAAAGGACGTGAGCAGACTCCAGGCGCAGGCAGCGCTTGACGTTCTGTATCGTACGGTCGCATCCGAATCAACCTCTGGCAACCCCTCCGAATTCAGAGTTGTACTTCGGCCTGGGAGCCAGGGGTTTTCGGGGCTGAGAAGACAATACGAGAAGCCGCTTCTGATCTTGATGGGGGTGGTCGGACTTGTCCTTCTGATCGTATGCGCCAATGTGACAAACCTCCTCCTAGCGCGTACTTCCGACCGCGCGAAGGGGATCGCGATACGGCTGGCCATGGGGGCGAGACGGATGCATCTGGCCGGGCAACTGCTTGCCGAGAACACACTGTTGACGATTTGCGGAGCCGCTCTTGGAGTTGCGCTGGCTTACTGGACGGACAATGCTCTGCTGGCGCTGGCCCCCCGGCAAATCGGGGGCGGCGAGTTGATCCTTGATGTGAGTCCCGACTGGCGCGTGCTCCTGTTCACGCTGGCAGTTTCAGCGCTGGTCAGCATCTGTTGCAGCATCGCGCCGGCTCTGCAGTCTGCTCGTGTGGATCCAGAGTCTACGCTCAAAGGCAGCGCGGGCCTGCGCCTTCCGTGGCGGCTTCCCTTCAACAAGCTATTGGTGGTGGCGCAAGTCGCTCTGTCGCTGGTGCTGCTAATCGGAGCCGGGCTGTTTCTGCGCTCGTTGCACAATCTCAAGTCAGTCGATCTCGGGTTGGATCCCGACAATCTCTTGCTCCTGACGCTCGACCCGGGGACCTCCGGTCTCACCGGGACGGCAAGCAATCACCTTGCGGAACGCCTACTTGAGCGAGCCCGCACTATGCCCGGGGTGGTTGCGGCCAGCGCCGGATTCATCAGTCCGCTTTCCGGCGGCTTCGCCATTACGCGCATCAGCGTTCCAGGGTACCGGCCGGATGAGCCCGATTCGATTGCAGTGAATTGGATTGGTCCCGACTACTTCGAAGTGCTCGGCACGCCAGTGCTGCAGGGTAGAGCGTTTGTTCCACAGGACGGCCCCTCGAATCGAGTGGCAATCGTAAACGAGACGGCCGCGAGTCACTTCTGGCCCGCTGAAAGCCCTGTCGGTGCCCACGCCAAGATCGGCTGGGAGCATCTCGATGATTTCGAGATCGTCGGCGTGGTCAAGGACGTGAAGAGCGAATCGCTTCGCAAAGACGCTGAGGCCGCAGTATATCTCCCCTTCTCCCAGAACACGCGCGCGCATTTTGTCTTGCACGTTCGCGTGGCGGACGGGACGGAGCCCATGCTCCCCGCACTACTTCGGGAGGTCCGCGCTATCGCTCCGGAGGTGCCTGCACGTGACCCGACTACCATGGCGGCGCAGCTTGGCCGGATCAAGATGCTCGATCGCTTGATGGCGTTTCTGACGGTGCTCTGCGGGCTTCTGTCGGTGATCGTGGCGGCGGTGGGACTATATAGCGTCATTGCATTTGCCGTAGTGACCCGGAAGCGCGAGATCGGGATTCGAGTTGCACTAGGCGCAGACCGCTCTCAGGTGCTCGGACAGGTGATGAGAGAGGGCGTCGTGCTGATTTCGATCGGTCTTGTGCTAGGCGTGCTTAGCGCATTGTGGGCATCGCGGTTCGCCCGGTCGTTTCTCTACGGATTGAGTGCTACTGACCCGGTGACGTACATAGTCCTGGCAGTGGGCCTGGCCGGAATCGCCCTGGCTGCCACCTGGATGCCGGCACGTCGGGCGGCGCGATTGGACCCTGCGGTCGCGTTGCGGAGTGAATGAGACACGGCGCCCGCCCTCGCCGAGAAATGCGGCGGCCTTCCGGGACAGTGTCGACAAGCATCCCCGCCTCCCCGCCAGGCCCCGCGAGAGCTTCATGTCCCAAGCGCGATCTCCACTAGGCGGAAAGCACTTGCCATACCGTCTAAACAGCCATGGAAGAGACGTTTGGCCTCGCGGCTGAGGATCTAGTCCGGGGATTCGGGGATTCCGGCTCGATAGAGGTCGCGATGCTGCTACCATACAGACTGCCGCGTTCGGTGGGCCAGCCCGATCCGAATGCGCCGGATACGCTCATGCAGATCAATAGGCGCTGGCTCGTGCCTGCGGTGTTCTCGGCTTGCTTGGTGGCGGCGGGCCTGTTCCTCACGCAACCGTGGGTCCATGCGGCTTCCGGCTCCTCCGACACCGAAATACAGGCGAGCATCCGCGAATTCTCGACCGTGCTTGCCACGGTGGAGCGCCACTATGCCGGCGAGCTGGATGCGGACGAGGTTATGTTCCAAGGGGCGATCCCGCGCATGCTGCGCATGCTGGATCCACATTCTTCGTTCTTCAGCCCCGAGGCCTTCCAGCAGCTCCGGGACAATCAGAAAGGCCACTACGCCGGCGTGGGGATGCACATCCAGGACCGCGGCGGCAGCACCATCGTCGTGGCGCCGTTTCCCCGCACCCCGGCCTATCTCGCCGGCCTTCGTCCCGGTGACGTCATCATCGAGGTGGATGACGACAACGTGGAGAGCCTCAACGTGATCGAGGTCGCTGAGCGGTTGCGCGGTCCGGCCAACACGATGGTGACGATCGGGATCGAGCGACGCGGCTCCGACGATTTGCTCAGCTTCACCGTCAAGCGTGCCCAGATCCCGAGGCCGTCGGTTCCGACTGCCTTCGAGGTCAAGCCGGGAGTGGGCTACATCCGGATCGACACGTTCAACGAAAACACCGGGAGAGAGCTCGACGCCGCCCTCAAGGACCTGCAGGTGACGCGCCTGAAGGGCCTCGTGCTGGACCTGCGCGGCAATCGCGGCGGTCTTCTCAGCGAGGGCGTGCGGGTCTCGGACCGCTTCCTCGCGAAGGGCCAGACGATCGTCTCGCACCACGGGCGCTCGTCGCGCGAGCGGCTCTACACCGTGCGCCGGGGCAACGGCGGCAACGTCTACCCGATGGTCGTAATGGTCAACTGCAACTCCGCGTCTGCGTCGGAAATCGTGGCGGGCGCGCTGCAGGACCACGACCGCGCCTTGATCGTCGGCCACAGCACGTTCGGCAAGGGCTTGGTGCAGACGGTCTTCACGCTCTCGGAATCGGCTGGGCTGGCACTGACGACAGCACGCTACTACACGCCCAGCGGACGCTTGATCCAGCGCCGCTACGATGGCGTCTCGATGCTCGAGTACTACAGCAATCCCTGTAGCGAGGGATATCGGCCGCAGCGCGACGGCGTGCGCTTGACCGACAAGGGGCGGCAGGTGTTCGCCGGCGCGGGGATCACTCCGGACATCGAGTTGGAAGAGCAGAAGCTGAACGACTTCCAGTGGCTGATCGATCGGAACTATGCCGTCGAGACCTTCGCCCAGGATTACAGCCGGGAGCGTCCCGACCTGCCGATGGGGTGGGACGTGAGCAACGAGGTGATCGAGGAGTTCCGCGAGTTTTTGAGGAGCGAGGAAATCGAGTTCGAAGACGCCGACTTCGACGCCAACCTCGACCACATGCGGCGCTTCATCAAGCGCGAGGTCTACAACTCCGCCTACGACGTGGAGCACGGGCAGCGCGTGTTCTACGAACTGGATCCCGACGTGCAGCGTGCCCTGGAAGCGCTGCCGCGCGCCCAGACGCTGCTTGACTCGGGCGACCGCGTGATCGCTGGCCTGCGCGTGCAATAGGCGGTGCGCCGCGCTCGCCGCCAGTCCTGCGCGGACTCTCCCCCGAGATCGGCGATATATATATGGTCCGTTCGGGAAGAATCATCCGGAAATCGCAGATTGGGCTTGCGCGCAGGCTGTGGAAGTGCTAGGGTAGTTGTTAGACGGCGGCCTGCGGGGGCGTTGGTGCCCTTGGGCCGCTGTTTTGCGCGCGCCGCGAGGCGCGAGCGAGGCTGGCCCGCCGCGGGGACCGGCCGGGGGCGCCCTTCGGGGCGCGTCCGGGCGGGGCGATCCGGGGCGGCGCGGATCTTTCACAGATCGGTTGGACGTGCAGAACGACTTCGTCTGATTCCGGGCCGAAGCGTTCCCGGCGCCTGGCGGGGCCCCTGGCGGGGCCCTGGCGGGGGGCCGGGAGACTTCAGTCGAGAGTTTGATCCCGGCTCAGAATCAACGCTGGCGGCGCGCCTAACACATGCAAGTCGAACGCGAAAGGGCCCTTCGGGGCGCGAGTAGAGTGGCGGACGGGTGAGTAACACGTGGATGACCTGCCCCCGGGCGGGGGACAACCCCGGGAAACCGGGGCTAATACCGCATACGCCGGCGGCCGTAGGGGCTGCCGGGAAAGCGCATGCGCCCGGGGAGGGGTCCGCGGCCGATTAGCTGGTTGGCGGGGTAAGGGCCCGCCAAGGCGACGATCG
>JAJEHF010000048.1 GCA_022823865.1 Bryobacterales bacterium | reverse complement strand
GGCCTACCGCATGACGCAGGCGGTCGATTCTGGCTGGCTCTACTACTCGTTCCCCAACCCGGCGACCGGCAGGCGGTCGCCCAAGGCCTCCTACGTCATCGAGATCGACTGGGACGGCGAGCCGGCCGTGATCGGGGCCGGCATCTACTCGCGCGACTGGCCCGGCACCTGCTACCCGGACGAGGTCAGCGCGGCGGCCTTGGGCGCCGCTCCGAGCCCCGAGAGGCTGCGCGAGTTCGTGCGCTGCGCGGCGCTGGCGGTCGAAGCCGACGGCTACTTCGCCAAGCGGGAGATCGAGCGCGACCCGCGATGGACGGACGGCCAGCACTACGTCTACGTGCTGGACATGCTGGGCAACCAGGTGATGTCGGGCCGGCCGGTGCGGGTCAACGGCCGGGCCCCGCACGAGTGGGGCCGCGGCGGCCCGCGCCGGGACCAGTTCGGCGGGCGCGACATGGCCGCCATGGGCGACACGTTCGGCGAGAGCTACGTGTACTACCAGGCGTACGACCCGCGGACCGGGGCCAGCGAGCCGAAGCTGGGATTCCTGAAGCGGGTGGTGGCGCAGGGGGTGCCGCTGCTGGTCGGGGCCGGGTACTCAGCCGGTCCGGCCGCGGCGGGGCCGAGCTGCGCGGACAACTACGTCACGGCGGCAGCGGTGCGCACGCAGGCGGACATCCCGGCGTTCGTGCGCTGCGCGGCGGAGTACGCGCGCGAGCACGGCGAGCAGGAGGCGCGGCGGGCGTTCAACGAGGACGCGCGCTGGAAGTCCGGCCCGACCTACGTGTTCGTGGACGGCGTGCAGCCGTCCGGCGAGACCGCCCTGACGCACGTGTTCCCCCCCGACCCGGCCCGGGAGGGCTCGGTGTGGGGGACCTCGATCGACACCTTCGGCAGCGACTACTACTACGAGCTGCACCGGATCCTGTCACTGGTGGACGAGGGCTGGATCTACTACGCGTTCAACAACCCGGCGATCGGGCGCAGCCAGCCCAAGAGCTCGTACGTGATGGAGATCGAGTGGAACGGGGAGCGGGCGGCGATCGGGGCCGGCATCTACGCGCGGGACTTTCCGGGCAACTGCGACCCGAGCGAGGTCAACGCGGCGGACCTGGCGGCCAACCCGGGCGACCAGCGGCTGCAGGAGTTCGTGCGCTGCGCCGTGATGGAAGTGGAGTCTTCGGGGTACTTCGCCGGCCCGACGCTGTCCAGCGACCCGCGCTGGAAGCACGGCCCGATCTACGTTTCCGGCGTCAACGTCGAAACGGGCGTTGTCGAATTCAGCGGCAACCCGGCCAGTTTTGCGACATCGGGGCGGATCCCGGAAGTGCTGTTCGACGGCAGGGACGCGATCGAAGCCGCCGCGCTGTTCGGGGAGTCGTTCTGGTACTACAGCTTCGAGAATCCCGCGACGGGCGAGCTCCAGCCCAAGGCGGTGTTCGTCAAGCTCGTGCGGGCGCAGGGAGTTCCGCTGCTGGTCAGTTCCGGCTACAACCCCTAGCATCCGAAGCGCGAATCGGCGGGTTCGCGCTTCTACCAATTCTGGGGGAGCCCGAGACCGACTTCGGGGAAGGGTGGCTTCTCTCCCTTGGGCCTCCGAGCAGTCGCCTCTGGGCTCCGCACCGAAACACGGAAAGCCCTGTCGATGAGGCGAACGCACCCTGATACGTGTCACTCGTTCCGCAGCTTCGCCGGGCGAATCTTCGGTTCGAGAGCTGTTGTTGGATCCTAGCTTGTGTGGGATCGACGGCCCGCGCGCGGGCATTCCGACCTTCGCCAGCACTACGGCTACGATAGGCAATGAGCCCGCGATGCCTGGCACCGAGCCGGATAGCCTCGATCATCTGTCACCCGGCGTCACGGCCGTGATCGCAGCACTCGACTTTGAGGAGGCCGATCGCGTCCGGCTGATGGAACTGGGCTTCATTCCGGGATCCTCGGTATCCTGCCAGCGCGTGGTGCCTCTGGGCGACCTAGCCATCTTCCAAGTCGAGGGCACGCAGGTCGCCTTGCGCAAAGAGACCGCGGCCCGGATCACGCTCCAGCCCAGCAGCGCAGGGAGAGAACCCGATGCCGACGGCGGTTGAGCCCCAGACCGCGACGCCGCGCGGCTTGCCTGGCGAGAACCGGGTGGTTGCCATCTGCGGCCCGCCCAACGTGGGCAAGTCCAGTTTCTTCAACCGCCTGACCGGCCTGCACCAGAAGGTCGCCAACTATCCCGGCATTACCGTCGAGAAGCGCGTGGGCAGCCTCAGGCTAGAAGACGGAGGGCAGGTCGACCTGATCGACCTGCCGGGAATTGTAGGCCTGCACCCGCGCTCGGAGGACGAGCGCATCTGCGTCGAAGTCCTGCGCGGCCGGAGCGATGCGCTGCCGCGTCCCGTGGCGGCGATCCTGCTCCTGGATTCGACCAACCTGCAGGCGCACCTGCGCATGGTGCCGGGAATCCTCGGCCTGGGCCTGCCCACTCTGGTGGTTCTCAACATGGCCGACGAACTGGAGGCGCGCGGAGGCAGTGTCGACACCGAAGCGGTTTCGGCGCAGATTGGCGCTCCCGTAGTCCTGGCCAGCGCCGTTACGGGCGCCGGGATGCAAGAGGTGGCGCGGTTCTTGCAGGGCAGCCTAGCTCCTGCGCGCAAGGTCGAGCTCCCGGTGATCAACAACATACCCGCCGAGCGGAAATGGGCGCACGCGGTTGTGGCCCGGAGCAGTTATCACGCGCCCGAACCCTCACTTTGGGGCCGTCGGCTGGACCGCATCTTCCTGCACCCGGTCGGCGGCCCGTTGATCTTCCTCGCGGTGGTGATCGCTGTCTTCCAGAGCATCTTCACGCTGGCCGTGCCACTGATGGACGCAGTCGAGGGCGCCATCGGCGTCTCCGCTGAATGGATCGGCGCCCTGCTGCCTGACTCCATCCTCAAGGGACTGCTGCTCGACGGCGTTTGGGGCGGCGTCGGCTCAGTGGTGGTGTTTCTGCCGCAGATCTTGATCCTGTTCTTGTTCATCGGGCTCTTGGAGGACTCCGGCTACTTGGCCCGAGCCGCCGTGATCGCCGACAGGTCCATGCGGGCGGTCGGGCTGGAGGGACGCTCGTTCATCCCATTGCTGTCGTCCTACGCCTGCGCGATCCCGGCGGTCATGGCAGCGCGCACGATCGAGAACCAACGCGACCGACTGGCCACTCTGCTGGTCGCCCCGCTCACGACCTGCTCGGCCCGGCTGCCGGTGTACGCCTTGCTGATTGCCGCCTTCATTCCCGAACGGCCGCTCATCGGCCCATTCCTGGGCACGCGCGCCGCCGTTCTTCTGGGCCTGTACGCGGCGGGCCTCTTGGCGGCCTGCGGCACCGCTTGGCTGCTGAAATCAGCCGTGCTGAAGAGCAAGCCCGCTCCCTTCGTGTTGCAGCTGCCCGCATACCGCTGGCCAACGATCCGCTCGCTGACCTTCCGCCTGATCGACCGCTCGAAGATCTTCCTGCGCCGTGCTGGCACCGTGATCTTGGTCACCACGATCGTGCTGTGGTTCTTGGCCAGCGTGCCGTACCAAAATGGCGAACCGCCGCCGATCGGGGAAAGCCTGGCCGGGTCGATCGGCAGGACCATCGAACCGCTGGTGGAGCCGCTTGGCCTGAACTGGAAGATCGGCATCGGCCTGATCACCTCGCTGGCAGCTCGCGAGGTCATCGTCGGCACGTTGGGAACGATCTACGGCATGGAATCCGACGAGGGTTCCCCCGCCCTGCAGCAAGCCCTCCAGGCAGAGTTATCGTTCGGGGGCGCTATCGCGCTGCTGATGTACTTCGCCTTCGCGATGCAGTGCATGTCGACCGTGGCCATCGTCCGCCGCGAGACCGGCGGCTGGACCTGGCCGGCGATACAGTTCGCCTACATGCTGGTGCTGGCGTACTCGACAGGATTCGCGGCCTATAGAATCTTCGGCTAGGACACCGTGGCCGGGCCGGGCATGCGGGTGATCGCTCCGCCCTTGGCAGGTTCGCGGCTTGGGACGAAACTCTGCGTCGCCGCAACGGCTCCTCGATTTTGCGAAGCCGATTCGTAGCGGAGTCGGTATAGTCAATCGCGCAAGCCGAGGGCATTTCTCACGTCAGCTGAGGAATAAACTCTCCCTTCGCTTCGACGAAGGCGCTCCAGTATGTCGGCCGCGAGGTAGTAATCCTCCATGTCTTCAAGGCCGCGCTCAATCATCTCGCGCAGGTAAAAGGACTTCGTCCGCCCGGTCTGCGAGGCCAAGAAATCAAGCCGTTGCTCGGTTTCAGGGACAAGTCGAATCGAAGTTGGCATGCCGCTGACTCTCCAAGGCCTATGAATATATGTATTCACCGTATCGCATCGGTCGGTCCAAACGATCAGGCTGCGTTGGTCGTATGCCACGGTTGCAGGACACGGTCTGGGCGGGATTCTGCAGTGTCACTGCCCTTCTGAAGATTCCCGGACCGGCCATACGCCTCCCGGCGCTCTTTCGAAGCCCCTGATCCTCGCGTCCGCCGAGCGTTGCTTCACGACATCCCGAGTCAGCTCTCGCTGGTCGCTGGGCCCAGCAACGACATTTCCCAGCGCCTCGTATCGAGTTACGTCTGTGACCTGCCGTTCGTCCGGGGGCAGGCTGGAATCCGGTGGCAGACGCGGTGCCGGGAGCATAGCAGCTCAATGGCATCATCACCATGAGCACGGGATTCCGGCTGCGACCCGCTGCCGCGAACACTGCCCGGGCCGGTCTCGTTGGGGCAGCAACTGGCCCTTCAAGTGCGGGGCGAGTTCTTTCAACTTCACGAACACTCCGGTTTTTTGGTAGCCCGAACACTGCTGTGAACAACCGCAATTTCGGTCGTATCACCAGCCAAGCGAACGCCCCCCGCCAGATCCGCTTGGGGGTGAAGCTTCTCTGGTAGCGTCCCGCCCGCCGCTGGACCCGAAGCTGCGACCATGTTCCGGAGGGCTGGCTGTGCGGGCCCGAACGAGGAGCCTTCCAGTTATGTCGTCCATCACGCGTAGAGCATTCGTGCAGGCCGGTGGCGCGAGCGCTGCCGCCCAGGTACCGGCGGGCATCCGCCCGAACGTGCTGTTCATCATGCTGGATCAGTGGCGGTTCGATTGCCTCGGGGCGAATGGCAACGAGATCATCCGGACCCCGAACCTAGACTCCCTTGCCTCGCGTTCAGCCAATTTCACCCAGGCATGCGTCCAGGCGCCCGTCTGCGTCCCATCGCGCCTGGTAACTACTCACGCCTCGGTTGGTGTCGAGGCGGGAGTTGGTGTCGGGCCATAGTCTTGTTCGAGCGTGGCGACAGCGTTGCCGGCGAGCGCGATTTGAATGGCGACCAGAGGATTGTAGCCGAGCGCTTCCATGGACTG
>JAJEHF010000156.1 GCA_022823865.1 Bryobacterales bacterium | reverse complement strand
GGCCTACCGCATGACGCAGGCGGTCGATTCTGGCTGGCTCTACTACTCGTTCCCCAACCCGGCGACCGGCAGGCGGTCGCCCAAGGCCTCCTACGTCATCGAGATCGACTGGGACGGCGAGCCGGCCGTGATCGGGGCCGGTATCTACTCGCGCGACTGGCCCGGCACCTGCTACCCGGACGAGGTCAGCGCCGAGGTTCTGCATCAAGCTCCGAGCCCGGAGACCCTGCGGGAGTTCGTGCGCTGCGCGGCGCTGGCAGTCGAAGCGGACGGCTACTTCGCCAAGCGGGAGATCGAGCGGGACCCGCGCTGGACGGACGGGCAGCACTACGTCTACGTGCTGGACATGCTGGGCAACCAGGTGATGTCGGGCCACCCGCTGCGGATCAACGGCCGGGCGCCGCATGAGTGGGGGCGTTCCGGCCCGCGCGGGGACCAGTTCGGCGGGCGCGACATGGCTGCGATGGGCGATACGTTCGGCGAGAGCTACGTGTACTACCGGGCGTACGACCCGCGCAGCGGCACCAGCGAGCCGAAGCTGGGCTTCCTGAAACGGGTGGTGGCGCATGGGGTGCCGCTGCTGGTGGGGGCCGGGCACGATGTCGGGCACCATGTCGACCACCACGACCCGCACCACGCCGGGCCGGGCTGCGCGGAGAACTACGTGACGGCGGCAGCGGTGCGCACGCAGGCGGACATCCCGGCGTTTGTGCGCTGCGCGGCCGAGTACGTGCACGAACACGGCGAGGAGGAGGCGCGGCGGGCGTTCAACGAAGACGAACGCTGGAAGTCCGGCCCGACGTACGTGTTCGTGGACGGCGTGCAGCCGTCCGGGGAGACCGCCCTGACGCACGTGTTCCCGCCGGACCCGGCCCGGGAGGGCTCGGTGTGGGGGACCTCGATCGACACCTTCGGCAGCGACTACTACTACGAGCTGCACCGGATCCTGTCACTGGTGGACGCGGGCTGGATCTACTACGCGTTCAACAACCCGGCGATCGGGCGTAGCCAGCCCAAGAGTTCGTACGTGATGGAGATCGAGTGGAACGGGGACCGTGCGGCGATCGGGGCTGGGATCTACGCGCGGGACTTTCCGGGGACGTGTGAGCCGAGCGAGGTGAACGCGGCGGATCTGGCAGCCAACCCGGGCGACCAGCGACTGCAGGAATTTGTACGGTGCGCGGCGATGGAAGTGGAGTCGGCGGGATACTTCGCCGGCCCGGTGCTCTCCAGCGATTCGCGCTGGAAGCAGGGTCCGATCTACATCTTCGGGATCAACGCCGAAACGGGCATTGTCGAGTTCAGCGGCAACCCCGCCAGCTTTGCGACATCGGGGCGGATCCCGGAAGTGTTGTTCGACGGCAGGGACGCGATCGAAGCCGCCGCGCTGTTCGGGGAGGCGTTCTGGTACTACAACTTCAACAATCCCGCTTCGGGAGATACCGAGGCCAAGGCGGCATTCGTCAAGCTCGTGCGGGCGCAGGGAGTTCCGCTGCTCGTCGGTTCCGGCTACAACAATCCCTAAGACGAGTGCGCCCCGTTAGCGCGGCGAGCCGGACAAGCTAGGAGCAGAGCGCGTATCGCACCGAAGGGTCCGTTTGTTGGAGCGTTTCAGGGATGAACGTTCGTTCGAATTGATCCAGAATCTAATCGGTTTCGTCGCCAACGCATGACCTCTCGACCGTCTTTCTGCGGCGCTTGGGCTTGCCCCTTGCCGTTGTTCTCAGCGGTGCCTGCATTCGTTCATACAGCTTGAACAGGTGCTCGACGCGCTCGCGCTCGGACTGGAAGCGCTGTCGTCGGTAGAGCCGCTCCACCTCCCGGTCCAGTGCTTGGTGCGCCTTTCGCAGGATCGCTGGCATCAGATCCGGGTCGTAGAGAATTGCCAGCGTCGCGTCAGGATACTCGGCGCGGGCGTCGAGGACGGCCTGTGCGAGCCCTTCCAGCTTCGACAGGCCCGCGCTCGCGTCCGCGAAACCCGGGGGCAAAGGGAAGGTGTTGTAGACGAGTCCGATGGAGTAGCGGTAGTCGCTCTTCAGCCTCCCGCCCACGTGGCGCAGCCAAGCCATGTGCATGGCGGAGGTCAGCAGCGCGAATTCGGCGAGCGAGGCGTTCTCCAAGACAAACACGAGGTCGCTGGGAATGGTCGGCGGCTTCAGCCAGCCGATAGGTACGTACTGACGTCGCTCCGAGCTAACTTTGGGTACCACGAGGAAAGGAGAGATCGGCAGGACGTTGACATGGTAGAGCGTCGGCGTTGCTGCGAGCTTTCGCGTCGGAGCGCTCTTGCTGGCCTCGCGGTAGGCTCGGACGGCAGCTATGCGTTCCCGGATGCCGGGCAACCGCGCGAGCACTTCGGGCGGCGCGTCGTGCAGCGCCAGAATCCAGCGCTCGCCTCCCTGCAAGTATTCGCGAGCCCCGACGAACGGCCGGAGCCAAGGCTCAGCCTCCGGCTCCATATCCAGAAACTCCTCACGTTCCGCCGCGTCGAATATGTAGCTGCCGCCGTCGATGGGCTTGGAGCCGATGACCAATCTGCCCATCCCATTGATCGGTCGGCTTTCCTCGCACACAACGATGTGCGGGTCGGCCAGCCCGCCACCATCGAGCAGGTAAGGCGTGATCGCCGCTTGGCTGCTCTCGAGGGGCTCTCCCGAGACATCCTGATACGAGAACAGGCGCTTCTTGGACCGAGCGTGCTCAGACAAGTCCAGCCCGATGATGACAACATGCACGTGGGCCTTTCCGCGCGCGTCCGAACCCCACGCGAACGTGCGGTGAGCGTAAGCGATTTCGAGGTTGTGACGCTCGAAAAGGACTGGCCAGAGCTGCGCTACTTGCTCGCCCTGCGTGATCGAGTTTGTGGCCACGAAACCGATCCGCGACGGCGTCCCGCTGTTGTTCCGCGCACTCCGGACGTATTCTCCCGCCCGAATTAACCATGCAGCGACGTAATCGAGCGACCCGCCGCTGCCACCGAGCGCGGCGACTCGGCGAACCTGCGCACGCTGCTCAGTCGACTGGTACTTGGCCCCGACAAACGGCGGATTGCCGAACACATATGAGCACTCCTCTGGCGGCAGCACACTGGCCCAGTCGATCTCCAGCGCGTCGGCATTATGGATGCGCGGCGATTTCTCGATTGGAATCCGTGCATACGTCTGGCCGAACTCCAAGCTCAGCCGGTTGTTCATGATGTGGTCCATCATCCACAGAGCGGTCGCCGCGATACGCGCCGGAAACTCCCCGATCTCGATGCCACAAAACTGATCAACATCGACTACCGACCACACGTCGACAGCAAACTGCACACCTACTGTCCGCCCCGCCATCTCCCGAAGCACCTCGATTTCCAGCTGGCGCAGTTCCCGGTAGGCGATGATCAGGAAATTGCCGCAGCCGCACGCTGGGTCGAAGCAGCGGATTTCGCCAAGCCTGGAACGGAACTTACGCAGGTCGGCCATGCTGCGGCCATCCCGTCGCTTCCTGAGCCGGTCGAATTCGGCCCGGAGCCCATCCAAGAACAGCGGCTCGATCACCTTCAGGATGTTCTTCGCGGTCGTGTAGTGGGCTCCCGCAGCGCGGCGCTCGGCCGGTTCCATGACCGACTGGAACAGCGCGCCGAAGATCGCCGGCGAGATCGCCGTCCAATCGAAACGGCCCGCCTCCAGCAGCGCCTCGCGCATCAATGCGTCGAAATCCGGGATCAGGAGCGACTCGGCGAACAGGTCGCCGTTCACATGCGGGAACCGCGACAGGTCCTCGTCGAGGGCCTTCTGCCTTCGCTCTGGCGGCGTGTTCAAGACTTGGAAGAGCCGTGCCAGCCAAGGACCCAGATCCGCCCCGTCGGTAGAAGTGCGCTCCTCGATGAAGTGCAGGAAGAGGTCACGCGGCTCGAAGATCCCGGTGTCATCGGCAAACAGGCAGAAGACCGTCCGCACTAGGAACAGTTGCAGGTCACGGCCCTCGTAGCCGGATGCCTTAAGCGCAATACTGTTTACTTAAGGACATAGCTGTGCTATGATGATCCGTGCGATTGGAGCACGGGAGGTGGCGTCATGGCGCGAACTCGAGCGGTTCTGTCCGGCGGGGTGCGACTGTCGGACTATCTGAGCGTCGGGGTCATCG
>JAJEHF010000117.1 GCA_022823865.1 Bryobacterales bacterium | reverse complement strand
TTATGTGGACCGAGGCGTGCGGACCCCATCATGGCCCGGAACCAGCATGGTTCCACACAGAGGTCGAATATATTTGCGCAGACCAATGTCCGTCGAATCGGCTGTTGTAGACAACTCGGGAGCGAACCATATATTTGCCTGTTCTCGGGATTCGCCGCGCCTGTGTCGCCCCGCGTGCCCCTCCGGTGCTCCCAACTGCGGCGGAACTGCCCCATAATCAGGTACGAAGATGCGCCTGCTTCGCAGTAGCAGATCCGTTCTCGGCGTTGCTGCGTCACTGCGGGTCGCTACCGCTCTCGCCTTCGCGCACAGTCTGTCCGCCCAGCCGGGATGGGTGGCGGAAACCCCGCACTTCCGCGTGCTTGCGCTCGAAGCTCCCGGCATCGACGCGACTACCGCCGGCTTCGCGGCGACCGTCCTGGAGCAGATCCGCCAACAGTTCCGCCTCTTCGGGGCCGGCCCGCCCGAGCGGTTTGACGGTCCGCTGGAAGTGCTTGTCGTGCCCAACAAGTTCGAATTGCACGAGCTGCTCCGGGAAGCGCCCGATTCCAGGACGCGCGCCATCACGGTGGGCGGGCTCGACCGAGACTACGTGGTGGTGCCGTGGCACGAGATCCCCGGCCCGCAGATCACCCTCGCGCACGAATACGCGCATCAGCTCGACAGCCGCCGCTGGCCGCCCTGGTTTCGCGAGGGGCGGGCCGTCTACCTGGCCCGCCGGACAGCCTTGCCGTCCGGCCAGGACACGCGCGTGCCCTTGGTCGCGATGCTGGAGCGCTCCGATTGGCTGGACTGGCGCGCCTTGCTGCGCGGCGACCGCGACAGCGCCGTTGCCAACGACGAGCTGTTTCAGGCGCAGTCGTGGCTGCTCGTCGAGTGGCTTGCGACGCAGCGCGTGCCGCTGACCCGCCTGATGCCAGGCCACGGCAGTACCGCGCTATCGGAACTGGGCCCGGTCCAGCTCGCGAGCACGCTGCGCGAGCATCTTGCAACGCTGCGCGAGGGATCAAGCGAGGGGCTCGCCGCCCTGCCCGAGATCGACCTCGAAGCCAGCACGCGGGCGGCGGCTGAATGGGAAGTGCCCCTCCTCCGGGCCGAGATCGAGCGCGAGCTGGGATTCCACGACTCCGCGGAGCAAGGGCTGCGCTCCATCGCCCGGCGCTTCCCAAGCGCCGCCCGGGCCCAGGCCGCCTATGCCAGCATGCTGCTCATCCGAGGAGAGCTTGATTCGGCCGAGAGATACTTCCGCGCCGCGATCGAACTGGGCGACCGTCGGTCGCGGACATCCTATCGCCATGCGCTGCTGCTGATGCGTCCCGGCGAGATGCCTCGCACCCGGGCCGACGCGGCTCTGCAAGCCGCCACTCAAGCCCTCGCAGCGAACCCGTCTGAACCCCTCCACCAGCTAGCCGTCGCTCATGCGCGAATGCTGCTTCAAGACTGGAACGGCGCATTCGCCGAGTTGCGCAAGCTGTCGCAGTTCGACGGCTGGGCGGGCCGGGCCGCCGAAGAAGCTGCCGAGGTCGTTCGCCGCAAGGCGCAATCGATCCGCTCGGCGCCGCCGCCGGACCTTGCCGCAATGCCGGGGCCAGTCCCTGACCTGCTCGCCGGCATGGCGGCCCCGGAGGGAAGGCCCGATCCGTGGAAGCCTCCCAGAGCGACGGCGAGCCCCTTGCCGCAGCCGCACGCCTGGGCGCCGCACGGGGCGTGGGTCGCGCACGGCAGAATCGCCTGGGTGGACTGTTCGGACAACGCCCGGACCGTGATCTTGCACTCGCCTTACAAACGCTACGTGCTGCGCGAGAACCCGGACCGGCCGCCCGTGCTGATCAACCGGCCGTTCCGGGCCAGGGCCGTGCCGTGCAACACGCGTGGCTATGTGGTCAGGATCTCCTACCGCAAGCTCTCCGAAAGGGACGGGCCAGACGGCGAGATCTTCGGGATCCACTTCTGAGCAAAGCCGCTACATGACCCCGTACTTCGCAAAGGCCTCTTGGCTCGGCATCCCGGATTCGATCTCGCGCTGGACGACCTTTTCGGCACGCACCTTTTCCAGCGCCTTGACGAAGATCTCGTCTTCGTGGCGGCGGGGAGCAACGCACACCCCATCGCGGTCGCCGATTACGATGTCGCCGGGCTCGATCAGCACCTGCCCGATCTGGATCGGCATGCGGAAATCGACCACGTGGCCGCGTAGCCGCTGGTCCTGGGCGTAGGAGCCATAGCCGAACGTCGGAAATCCCAGCGAGGCGATCCCGTCCGTGTCCCGATAGTACCCGTCCAGCACCGCTCCGGCCGCACCCAGCACCTGTGCCCGGGTCGTCATCAGCTCGCCCCACAACGCATAGTCGGGCGATCCGCCGCCGCATACGTAAACCTCGCCCGCGCGCAGGTCATCGAGCGCTTCCAGCATCCTCCCGAACGGCGGCAACGAGTCGCTCCCGCGGGCGCCATCGTCTAGGTCCGCCACCAGTACGGGCATCGCCCGGCCGACCAGGCGCGCGCTGGGCTCGAGGGGGCGGATTTCAGGAGGGAGGAACTGATGGACCAGCCCGATCTCGTCCATCACGTCGCCGACAACCGCTGAGAACAGCTCCTTCGAAGCAAGTTCGAACAGCTCGCCGTCGCTCCGCCAGGGAAGTGCCAGGGCCTCAGTTCTCCTCAGGCGGGTGCGACGGCCGCGCGGCGGACATCACCAGCTCCGGCGCGTATTGCGCGATGCGATCCAATACCAGCCGGGCCCGCCGCACGCGCTCCTTCGAGAGCGCGACAGCCGTGTGCTCGATGTGGGTGCCGCTGGGGTAGATGTCGGGCGCGTTGCGCAGCCCCAGCTTCACGTAAAGCGGCGCGCCAACGCGAATGAAGTCGGGCACCTCGTAGTGGCGCACGAAGCCCCCGATATTGTCCGGTGCTTCGACATAGAGATCAATCGGGGCATCAATGGCGGCGCGCACGGCAGCCAGCTGCGCCAGCGTAAGATCGGAGGGCACGTTGATGGTGGTCGCCCCGAGATCTTCCAGGACGCGCGCCGATGCCGGGTTGGCGGGAGCCATCATGACCGACGTCTTCAGGATGAGATCGGGCGGCACGTCTCCCGAACGCTTCAGGCGTCCCAGGATCTGCAACAGGCCAATGTCCGACACCAAGACGCTGCGGATGCCCAGCCGCACCGCCCGGCGCACGTCCTCCACGGCGTACACCAGCTGGTCACTGCCGCGCAGGCTCAGGCCCAACGCCTTGCCCGCCGCTGAATAGGCCTGCGCTCCGATGTCGAACGTAGCTCGCGGCCCCACGAAGAGATTGACCTCGATGCCCCGACGCTCGCCCATCGAGACCATCTCGCGGATCTCGTCGTCGGTGAGCAGCATGATCCCGCTGCCCTGGCTCACCCGATGCAGCGGCACGCTGCGCGCATCCGCTTCGGAAATCACCGCCGCCAGCGCGGCAGGGCCCTCGGTGCTGGGAATCTCGATCCGATATTGAGCGCCGTCTTCGAAGCGCTTGGCCGAGTCCGGCGGCGGCATTGGGTCATTCGCGGGCAGGCCTAGGCTGGCGAGCGATTCCCTCGTTCTCGTCATCACTGCTGCGACACATTCTTCACTACCAGCCCGGTGCGGTCAAGGTGCGGGAACATGACCTCGCTCTGGCAGCCCGCTTTCTCGAATTCCCGGGCGACGGCGTGGACGGCGTCTTCGCGGCCGGTCTCGTACAGCACCAGCACGGCCGGACCCGCTCCGCTCAGCGCGCATCCCAGCAGCCCGGGCACGCGCAGCTTGAGGATCGCATCCAGGCCCGGCACGTGCGGCGACCGGTAGGGCTGATGCAAGCGATCCTCGAATGCGACCGGGAAGGCTTCGCGATTGCCCTTCAGCAGCGCCGCCACCAGAAGTGTGGCGCGCTGGATGTTGAACACAGCGTCCTCGCGGGAGCAGCGGTCCGGCAGCGCGGCGCGCATCTTGAGCGTGGACAGCTCATAGTCAGGACAGACCACAGCCACCGAGAACGCCCTGGGCACCTCGAGCCGCACTGCCCGCGTGATTCCGTCAGCGCCGATGGCCGCGGTGGTCACCGACCCAAGGACGGCGGCGGACACATTGTCGGGATGACCCTCGATGCGAGCCGCCTCGTCCAGCAAGCGGTGCTCGTCCCAGCCCATGCCAAGCACGCGGTCCGCCAGCACGACCCCGACCACGAGCGCGGCGGCGCTGGAGCCCAGTCCCTTCCCGACCGGGATTTCGTTCTCGATCTCCAGATAGACCGGAGGCAGCGCATGGCCCTGCGCTTCGGCCACCTCGCGCGCGGTCTTGAGGATGAGGTTCTCCGATTCGGCCGGTATGCTCGCGCTATCCCGGCCGCTGACCCGCACCGTGTCCTCGTCGGCAATGCGAAACCGACAGTACAGATAGACGCCTAAGGCCAGCCCTAACGTGTCGAAGCCGGGTCCCAGATTCGCGCTCGAGGCCGGCACGCGAACCTCGGTCAGCGCGCTCATAAGCCGCGATTATAGCCCAGCGATTCGAGGCGGCCACGCGTGCCGTCGAACCTCCGAATACCGGCTCCGAGCGATAAGTCAAAGCGGGTCAGCGAAATGCGACAAAGAAGACCGCGGCCGCGGCGCCGATCAACAGCAAGGTGGTCCGTTCGGGGCGCCAGCGCCTCGATTCCGGCTGCGCCGCCGCAGACTCCTTCGCGACGGCTGCGCGGGACGTTTCGAGCCAACCGTCGCCGGAACCGCCGTAGCGCTCGCCGCGCCGGCAACTGGCCAGGGTCAGCCCGCGCAGCGCCGCCGCGTCCGCCGGGCCGAGCAGCGCCGAGCAGGCGGCCATCGCGCCACCGGTCACGGCCACCGCCCACCAGTAGCTCCACCACACGCTGGTCAGCTGCTCGGGCAACGGCCACGCCAGGCGGTCGCCCAGCATGGAGACGAGTCCGCAGCAAACCCCGGCAAGCAGGCCGACGATCCCTGAGCGAGGGTGCGCCCGGGTCCACGCTCCGACCGCGAACACGGTGGCCAGGGGCACAACGGCAACGCTGGACAGCCTCAGGTAGAACGCCACCATGCCCTGGCCGAGGAACGGAACGTACAAGAACGACAGCGCCACGCAAGCCACCGCGGCGATTCGCGTGACGGCCAGGCTGCTGCGCTCCTGCGCATTCGGGGCCAGGAAACGGCAGTACACGTCCCGCGTGAAAACCGCGCCGAGAGCCGATCCGATCGAGTCGTAGGTCGAAATGCAGGCGGCCAGCACGCCAGCCAGCACCAAGCCCGCAAGCGGGCCGTCAAGAAAGTCGACGAAGACCTGCGGGAACGCGGCGTCAACCTGATCGAGATCGGGATAGAGCGCGCGGCTCATGATGCCTAGCGAGACGTTGCACCACATGACCGCGATCAGCCCGGCAGAGGCGATCACGACAGCCGCCCGCATGTCCCATTCACTCCGCGCGCCCAGCAGGCGCATCGACTGGGAATGGTTGACGATGCAGTAGGCGGCATGCACCGCGACCCAGCCAAACAGCACCAGCGCAAGCGGCGTTCCGGGCCCGGACAGCCCGTCATAGGACAGCACCTGCGCCGGCAGTTCCGGATCAACCTCGGCCAGCCGGCCGCGGAGCTCCGCCCAGCCGCCGATCGCGCGCCAGACCACCACCCACAGCGCGCCTGACGCGATCACGATCATGACGGTTTGCAGCGAGTCGGTCGCTACCACCGTTCGCAAGCCGCCGCTGGCGGTGTAAACCGCCGCCAACGCTGCCAAGCCGGCCACGAGCCACCACGCGCTGCCGCCCCAGCCCGTGATCGCGCCCAGCAGCAGGAACAGGGAAAAGGCCATGTTGCCCATCACGTTGGTGCGCTGCTGGATCTGGACCAGGGCTCCGAACAAGCGCATGGCCGGCCCGAACCGCGCCTCGAGATACTCGGCGTTGGTGAAGAAGCCCGCCCGGTAGACCGGCACCAGCACGACGCCCGTCGCCAGTAGCCAGCCGATAGGGATACCCAGCCACCACGTGGACAGGTAGGCGATTCCGTACTGATAGGCGCCGCCACGGCTGTCCCGCTTAAAGTCCAATGGAATCAAGCACTTACGGAGAAGTGTAGGGCAGCTTTTCGATTCCCTGCGTTCGTGATTCCGCAATTGCTTGATTCTAAAGGAGTTATCCTTTGACAAACGCTGGGATGCGACG
>JAJEHF010000197.1 GCA_022823865.1 Bryobacterales bacterium | reverse complement strand
GGCTTGGGGCAGTTGGTCCGGTGCGAGGAACATCGGGATCTGTCCGGGCTTGCGGGTACCCATCGCCATGACTACGATTTTATCGAAGCCTGATCGAGATTTGTTGGAGTTTCAGTCGACTTTTACCACGGGCTGCTAGGCATGATAGACTAAGCTAGAAGGACTAAGTCTACAAGGCACTCTCATGCGAACTGTCAACATGCACGAAGCCAAGACGCATCTCTCACGTCTCGTAGCCGCCGCTGCGGACGGCGATCCGTTCATCATCGCCCGCGCCGGAAAACCCGTTGTCAAGGTTGTCGCCTTGGACTCTGCGATGGCCGGAGCACCGCGTCGAACGGGCTTTCTGAGCGGTCGGATCTCAGTCCCCCCAGGCTTCGACCGCATGGGATCGGATGATCTCGATCGCATGTTCGAGGGCGTCTCGTGAGATTCCTGCTTGACACCCAAGTTCTATTGTGGGCGGCGGGCGTGCCAGAGCGGCTGTCGGAGGATCTCCGCGACCTCATCGACGATCCGGGTTCCGAGCTCGTCTTTAGCGCTGCTTCGGTCTGGGAGGTCGCGATCAAGAATGGCCTAGGGCGCGAGGACTTCCGCGTCGACCCCCGCCTGCTGCGGAGAGCCTTGTTGGAGAACGGCTACAGCGAGCTGGCGGTGTCTGGCGCCCACGCGGCTGGGGTCGACATGCTCCCGCCGATTCACAAGGATCCGTTCGATCGTATCCTAGTCACGCAGGCCGCGATGGAGGAGATCACACTAGTGACAGCCGACCCTGTGGTCGGCCGCTACCCCGGGCCGATAAGAGTGTTCTGACGCCTCGGCATCGAGGATCGGGGAGGCAAGCGGCCTCGCTCGCAACCGCTCTCTCACGCGGATCGTTCATCCACGCAATCAATCACGCCAGCCCCGCGGTCGTCGGGGAGCCCTCCAGCGGGCCGACCCGGGCAAACATGCCGCCGTCGCGCAGGCCGGACGGGCGCAAACATGGATGCAGGAGGGCAGCAAGCCACGTGAGCTCGCTAGAGTGTGGAGCTTGACAGCGGCCTCCGTGGCCCGCAAGGGGGCCCGGCCAAACACAGACAGGCAACCGACGAACTACATGAGTTGAGAGAGGACGGCTTGGCCACGATGGATGCCCGTGCACCGCGGGGAAAGCCGGCCTGCACGAGGGAGGCGGAAACGACGATTCAACCGGTGCCCGAGAATTCAAGCCTCGGACGCCCGAAATCGACTGTAATTCGTTCAGCAGTAACAAGTCATGTGAAATTTTTCACGTCCTTAAGCGATACGCTGATACGACGATGACTCCCGCGTCACCGCGGCTAGTGCAAGGTTGGGAGTTCGCTTCCTTCCAGCTAGTCTGTGAGGCGCTCCGGCGCTCGCCGGTCGATCGGCAAGAGACTCACACGCCCGCGCGATTGATGCGGGCCTTGGCACGATCGCCGCGAATGCCCTGCGCTGCGGCTTCAGTCCCGGTCCACGATGAAGCCCGGCCGAGCGGGCTGCGAAGCGCAACGCGCGTGATCGCGGCCTCCTTGCTTTGGCTGGGATGCATCCACGCGCTGCCGGGCACCGGATCGGCGCAGAATCTGCCGCGAGTCCGCGACGGGCTGGTGGCGCTCTACGACTTCGGCTCCCTCAAGGGGGCACTCGTGCCGGATCGCTCGGGCTTCCTAGAAGCGGCGGACGCGAAGCTGGACGACCCCGACGCTGTGAGACTGGCAGACGGTGCCCTGACGATCGACCGGCCGACAAGGCTGCGCTCGCGGGAACGGGTCGCAAAGATCGCGGACTTGGTGCGCGTCTCCGGCGAGCTGACGGTGGAGGCCTGGATCGAGCCCGTCGCCCAAGACGAGGCCGCAAGCGCAGGCATCGTCATGATGTCCAACACAACGAGCCAGCATAATTTCGCGCTGGTCCAGGCGGGCGACCGTTTCGAAGCTCGCTTTCGCACGAGTAGAACGGGAACAGGGGAGGCCCCTCCGATCCGGACGCCGGAAGCCAGCGCCAGGCCCGCGCTGATGCACTTGGCCTTCACCCGCGATCGTACCGGACGAGCGCGGGTTTTCGTCGACGGAAAGATCGCTTCCGAGGGCACCATCCCAGGATCCTCCTCGGACTGGGAGAAGACGACGCTCGTGATCGGAAACGGCCCGCGCGGCCGCGAGCCCTGGCTCGGCAGGTTGTACTTGGTCGCCATCTACGGCCGCGACCTGCTGGCCGAGGAGGTGGCGCGGAACTTCCTGGCAGGCCCAAGCCTGGTCGAGTCCGTTCCCGTCAAGGTGTCCGCAAGCCCGACGCTGTTCGAGGACAAGATCGCTCCGTTGCTGGCAAGCCGCTGCCTTGACTGCCATGATTCCGCCGTGAGGCAGGCAGGGCTGGACCTTTCGTCGCGCGAGTCGGCCCTGGCAGGAGGAGACCACGGCAATGCCATCGTGCCGGGGGCGGCGAGCGAGAGCCTTGTGTGGCTTATGGCGGAATCGGAAGCGATGCCGCAGAACCGCCCGCCGCTATCGGCTGCCGAGAAGCAGGCGCTGCGCGAATGGATCGATGACGGTGCAACTTGGTCATACGAGGCGATCGACCCCACACTCCACGGTGGCGCTGAACACAACCTCCCCAGTGCAGTCCGCAGGCTTACGGTCTCCGAATACGCCGCCTCGATTCGCACCGCAACGGGAGTCGATCTCTCCCAAGAAGCGGCTCGACTCGTGCCGCAGGATCTTCGCGCAGATGGATTCGAGAACACCGCCTATAACCTCACGGTGGACTTGCGGCACGTAGAAGCGTATGCCCGGCTCGCTGAGTCCACAGCAGGGCGAATCGACATCAAACTCATGGTGGGAGACGCCACCGACCTGACCGACAGACACCTCCGGCGAATGGGGGAACGAATTCTCCGAGGCCCGCTCTCGGAACGCGAAATCGAGCTGTATCGTACCCTCGCAGAATCCGTGCGGTCCTCGGGAGGCAGCTTCGAGGGAGCCGTCCGGCATGTGGTGGAAGCCATGCTGCAGTCGCCACGTTTCCTCTACCGCATCGAGCAGCAGAAGGGCGATGGAAGCCGTTGGCCGACTGACGCCCACGAACTCGCGGCCCGGCTCAGCTACACCATCTGGGGGGAGCCGCCTGACGCGGCCTTGTCTGCCGCCGCGGCCGCGGGAACCCTTCACGATGTCGAAGAGCTGCGACGCCAGGTCCGCCGGATGCTCGCAGATCCGCGGGCAGTCGCCCGCTCGCTGGAATTCGTCGCCCAGTGGCTCGACCTGGGGCGGCTCGAGACCTTGCGCCCCGACAGCCAGCACTACCCTCAGTGGAATCCGCAGCTGGCAGCGGATATGCAGTCCGAGACAACCGCCTTCTTCAAGGATCTGGTCTGGGATCAGCGACGGCCGCTTGCGGACCTGCTCAATGCGCAGTTCACCTATCTCACCCCTGCTCTCGCCACACACTACGGCCTTGACGTTCAGGGGTCCGGAATGAGGCGCTACGAGCTCGCTGGCGTCCCGAGCCGGGGAGGGATTCTGACGCAGGGCGCGGTGTTGACGAAAGGCGGCAGCGAGGCATCGATGGTCACCCGCGGGCTCTTCGTTCTTGAGGACCTGCTCTTCGGAGAAGTCGGCTCCCCTCCCCCCGGCACGGACACCACCCCCGTGCCCGCGAGCGCCGGCCGGTCCCGTCGGGCCATCGCCACCGACCGCGTGGAAAGCCCGGCCTGCGGGGGCTGTCACGCCAGGTTCGAGCCCCTGGCTTTCGGACTGGAGCGGTTCGATGGCCTCGGCGGCTACCACGATGTCGACGAGCACGGCAATGAACTGCGGGAGGACGGCGAGATTCTGTTTCCGGGCTCCGACGAACCGGTCGCGTATGCCACGGCCGCCGAAATGATGGAACTGCTCGCCGCAAGCGACCGCGTCCGGCGCAATCTCACTAGGAAAGTCACACAATTCGCTATCGGCCGGCCACTCTCGCCAGCTGACCAGCCCACGGTCGACGGAATCCATCGGCGCAGCCAGGCGAGCGGCGGAACTTACGCAAGCCTGATCGAGGCGATTGTCACAAGCGATCTGGTGCGAAGGACGCAGACAGAGCCGTAGCCGCACAGCTATGATGGATGCGGCTGCAAGATGACCAAGCGCCACATTAGCCGGCGAATGCTCCTCAGAGGCGCAGGGGGAATCGGGATCGGCCTGCCCCTGCTTGAGGAAATGCGGGCCGATGCGTCCGCTGCCGTTCCAGTGCGGGCCTTCAATGTCTTCTTCGGCCTCGGGGTTCCGGCACCCCTGCAGTCCGAGGGATTCGATGGCGTGATGGAGCCCCTGCGACCGCTCGCGAACAAGCTCTTGATCCTGCGGAACGTCGATCAGGTTCGTTGCGACGAGTCAGGCATCAACGCTCACTTCGACGGTGCTAGCGGCGCGTTCACCGCCGAGCCTCCGAACGGCGAAGCGCGGTCGGGCGGTCCCTCCATAGACCAAGTCGTCCGCCATGCGCACTACCCGAACGGCCAGCCTGAGGGAGTCACTCCCACGGTGATCGCAGGCACCTATTTCCGGCGGAGCCGCGTCAGCAGATACGTCCACAGTTACCGTTACGACGGAACGGTGGCGGCGGCCATGCAGGAGAAGCCCCGTGACCTGTTCGACCGGGTGTTCGGGCGAATCGAACTCCCGGAAGGCGCTGCAGGGGAAAAGGAGCGCTTCCGCCGGAGCGTGCTCGATGCCGTGGTGGGCCAATACCAGCACTTCATCGGGGACAATTCCCCGCTGGGCGCCCAATCGAGGTCTCGCTTGGCGGACCACCTGGACCGTATCCGCGAGTTTGAGCAACGCGCATTCTCGCACCAGCGGGAGGAGCCGAACAGACCCCAGTTGCCGCCGAGGTCGCGGATCGCCCACGGGGGATACGCTGACCCGGGTGGCGAGGGGATTGACATGGACCTCGCCGCCCTTACCGGCGAATGGCGGCTGACGGCGGACTTGTACGCCTTGGCAGTCGAAATGGATCGGGTGCGATTCGGTTCGCTGACCTTTCTGGCGGCTGGCGAGCGCTTGCGCATCCGAGGGGATTACGAATTCGCCGGCCGCAAGGTCTTTGAATTCGATGATGCCGGGCAGCGCGAGGCCACCGGCGCAAAGGCGTGCAGCCATGAGTGGTGGCATGACTACAAGCCGGAGGGCCAGAATCCGCAATTGCGGGCCCACGCTCACATGCACTTGCGGGAGGCGGCGTACTTCCTGCACCGTCTCGACGCCGTGCAAGACGCCAACGGGCAGTCCGCGCTGCAGAACTCGATGGTGACGGTTTCGACCGAGTCCGGCGATGGCAGGCACTCAGACGTGAAGCGCGAGCTTTCCGGTGTCTTCCACGCGATTTCAGGTGCAGGCGGCAGGTTCAAGACCGGGCAGATACTCGACCTGGGATGCGAGGGGCTCGACCTGTACAACACGATGCTCGAGGCGATGGGAGCCACTGATCGCCTCGGCCCGGCGGACCGCGAGGCTCGGCCGGCCGACTCCATCCGCGCGTAGCGCGCCGCGCCACTCGATCCCCCGGGCGCAAGTGCTTCGGCGCTGGTTCCGGAGTGCGTTCAATCGTCTCGCGCGAGCGGACGTACCATGATATTGCGCCACTTCACGATCAACGGCTGGCTTGTCGTTATGCCTTTGCCAGCATGGACCGGCCTGGCAATGTCGTTCTCGTTGATCCCGTGCACTTGGAGGCCGATAAAGCCGCGCTTGTGCGTCTTGTACACCTCTTCGTTAACAAGGTCCTCGATCATCTGGCCGTTCACCCAAGTCTGGATTCGCGGCCCCTTGGCCACGATCCGCAGCTTGTTCCAGCCCTCGGGAATGTAGTGCTGGTGACCCTCGTCGATCTTCTCTTGGGAGGACATCCATCCGATGCCGAGCGCCTCTCCGTACAGCACGCCGGTTGTCGGCTGACCCGGGTAGTAGCGCCGGATCTCCATCTGGGGCCCGTTCACCCTGCCCGCCCTGCCAGCCGTCCCCCGTGCGGCGTCCCCCGTCGCCGCCATGGGGCGGATCTTGGTTCGGACCTGGATGCCGGAGTTCGTGATCGGATCCAAGTACGTTTCGGCCTCGAGCTCGAAGTCGTCGAACTGCCGCAGCGAGCACAGGAACGAGTTCATCCTCGCGCTGCCCTCCACGGTCCGGCCGACGATGGCGCCGTCCTCGACGGTGAAGTTGTGAAAGCCGTTCATGTGCACCCACCCGTCCAGGGTCTTCCCGTCGAAGAGCTCGATCCAATCTGAGCCGGCTTCCACACGCTCCTCTTGCTCGGGCAATGCGAATGCGATGATCGAGTCTCCGGACTTGGTGCCGTTCTTGCCACCGCCGCCCGCCGCGACCGCCACGTACTGTTTGCCGTCAATCTGGTACACGCTCGGCGTCGCGTACCCTCCGGCTGGCAACTGGTACTCCCACAGGACCCGGCCGGAGTGCTTTTCGAAAGCGCGGAACTTCTCGTCGGCCGTGGCCGCGACGAAGATGACTCCCCCGGCCGTGGCAACCGCACCGCCGAAGTTCATCGTCCCGGTGTCGCGAATGCCCTTGGCCGCCAGCCGCGGATATTCGCCCAGTGGAACCTTCCACCGGATCTCCCCCGTCAGCAAGTCGATCGCATTGAGGGTTCCCCAAGGCGGAGCGATAGCCGGGACTCCGTGGGGGTCCCTGAAGACCGTGTAGCCGTCGATCGAGTAACGGTGCGCCCGGGTCGCGCCGCTGCTGGCGGCCGTGTCCGGAACACTGTCGATATAGGCGGCGATGGCATCCAGTTCCTCCGCCCCGAACTGCGGGTACGCGGGCATGAGATTGCGCCCTTCGGAGATGACCTTGTCAAGATCCTCGCGGCTTAGGCCAAGGTTGACAAGGTTTGTGCCGGGCTCGGACGTTCCCCGCCGGTCGGAACCGTGGCACGCCATGCAGTTGGTTTCGTAGATCTGTCGGCCCTCTTGGACCCTCGTCTGCTCCTCGCGCGAGTCGCTTCCATACGCGGGTCGGAGCCTCCCGATTGTCGGTGCCTCGTTGACGTTGACGAAGAGCGTGTTGAGCTGAGGATCGAAGGACCCGCCGTTCCATTGAGAGCCGCCCAGGTGGCCCGGCATGGTCAGCGTTCCCTGGAGGCTGGGCGGCGTGTAAATCGATCCTGACCTGTACTTCCTGAATTCCCGCAAGGCGTGCTCGCGAGCTTCGGGAGTAATGTTCGTCAGATCCGCTTCCGTGATCCCGATGCGCCCCAGCGGCGGGGGCTTGACGGGAAACGGCTGGCTCGGCCACGCCTCCTCGCCCGGCACGTCCGAACTCGGCACGGGCCGGTCATAGACCGGGAAGATCGGCTCGCCGGTGTCGCGGTCCAGCACGAACGTCAGGCCCATCTTCGTGAGCTGCACGACCGCATCGCGCTCGCCGCCGCCGGACCCCAGGGTTACCAGGATGGGGGCCGCCGGCAGGTCGTAGTCCCAGATGTCGTGGCGCACGACCTGGTAATGCCACTTGCGCTCGCCAGTGGCGGCATCCAGCGCTACGACGCTGTTGGCGAACAGGTTCGCGCCCTTCCGGAACGCCCCGTAGAAATCATCCGTGACGGCACCGGTGCCGACGAAGACCCAGCCGCGTTCCTCGTCAATCGTGACGCCGCTCCACGCGTTGCCGCCTCCGAACGATTCCCCTTCCGGCCATGACCATGTGTCGTGCCCGAGCTCCCCGCGCCTGGGAATCGTGTGGAAAGCCCACTCGAGCTCTCCGGTCACAGCATTGAATGCCCGGATCGGCCCGGGAGAGGAACCATAGGACTCGTTCACGCGGCAGCCGAGAATGAGCAGGTTCTTGTACACCGCTCCCGGCGTTGTCATCTGCAGCGCAGCCGCTCGGGGGTCGACGCCCAGATTCTCGCGCAGGTCAATGTAGCCACCGCTTCCGAAGGACCGGATCAGTTCCCCGGACCGCGCATCGATGGCGTAGGCCCGGTCGCGGACAAAGTGGAAGACCCTTTCGCCCTCGGCCCCCTTCCAGTACGTGACCCCTCGGTTGCGCTGCCGGATGACCGTGCCGCCGTTGTGCACCGAGGGATCGAAGATCCAGATGCGCTTCCCGGTTGCGGCGTCCAGCGCCACGGCGTTGAGGCTTGGAGTGACGGCGTAGAGGACCCCATCGACGATCAGCGGGTTCGAGTACATCGTCGAACGCTCGGCGGCGTCCCCTGCCCGATACTCCCAGGCGGGCTGGAGGCGGTGCACGTTCGTCGCGTTGATCTGGGCCAGCGGCGAGTACTGCCCCCGAGTCTGGTCCCCGAGGTATACCGGCCAATCCCAATTGCCGATGGCGCGCACCGTCTTGCTGAGATCACGCTCAACCTCGGGGGTCTGTGCCGCCGCGGTTACAGCGATGACAGGGAGCGCAGCGAGGCACAAGGTCCGAACCATCGAAGCCCCCGGCAGGATCACGTGGCGGGCAGGATTGGCCGGCGCTCCCGGAACTGACGTGCGACAACGGGATTTCATCGGGCCGCCATACCATTCTTGTCGATCAGACACCGAGCCGCCCTGCCGAGCTCGACATCGCCCTGCCAATGTTCGCGCTTGGCTCTCCACTTCGCGCTCCATCGACCGATTCCAGCAACGATGATCGGCTCGTACGGCAAAGCGGCGATCAGCATACCGGATCTGACAAGCTGTCGGGCCATCCGGGAATACGGCCGCTCGCCGCAGGGAGGCGAGCACGACAGAGCCATCGCCGGACCGGACGTGTCAACCCTCTGCCCAGCGTGCTGTCTGGCACGGGCCCGCGCCCGCCCCGCGGGCCACTGTTTGCACACGGCAGCCGGATCCGGTCATCGAGCGGGAAGATGCTCGCTCGTCTGGCGAAAGCCCGGCATTTCAGGCGGTGGCGATGAGGATCATTCGTCGATGCGATCGATGACGTGAGCCCCGCGATCAGCGGGAAAGGTCTCCAGTGCACCGACCCGGGCGAACATGCCGCCATCGCGCAGGCTGAAGTCCCGGGGCATGGTCGGCGCTCCGGAGTCGAAGTCGCGGACGAAGGCCGCCAGCTCTTTCACGAGCTCCGGGTGCTCCGCGGCCAGGTTGTCAGACTCAGCGGGGTCGGCGTATACGTCGTAGAGCGCCTGCTGGCTTCGTTGCTGCGGCCGGCCCGGACCCGACCGGCCTGCGCCCGGGGGGCCTGCACCAGGGCGACCTGCACCAGGGCGGCCTGGACCCGGGCGGCCTCCACTCGGGGGGCCTGCACCCGGCCGGCCCGCGCCTCGTGGCCGGCCTCCTGGGCCGGGCCCGGGACGCCCACCCGCCGCGCCGAGCCCGAGCCATCCCGGAACGGTCTCGACATACTTCCACTTCCCGCGAAACAGAGCGCGGCCGAAGCGGGAACCGAGGACCAAGTCGCCGCGCTCGACCGATTGCCCGGTAGCAATTGCTGGCCACATGTCGAATCCGTCCAACGGCTTGGCGGCTGACCAAGTGACTCCTGTGGCGGAAAGCAGCGTCGGCAGCCAGTCCAAGGCGCTGACCCGCTGGGAAACGACTCCCGGCTCGATCGTGCCGGGCCAGTTCACGAGGCCCGGCACGCGCGTGCCGCCTTCGTAAGGGCTGCCCTTGCCGCCGTGCAGCGGGCTGTTGTCCCCACCTCCTGCCGGCGTTCCGCCGTTGTCGCTCAGCCAGATCACGAGCGTGTCCTGGCGCAGCCCCTCCCGCTCGAGAGCGTCGATCAAGGACGCGACCGAGTCATCGAGATGAGTCACCATCGCGGAGTATGTCCTCCGAACTTCGTTATCAATGTGGGCGTACCGCTCCAAGTACTGCTCAGGCGCCTGCAAGGGCGCGTGCGGCGCGTTCCAAGAGACGTACATGAAGAACGGATCCTCCTTGTCACGGTCCTCGAGCAGGCGCAGGGCTTCCTGCGTGTACAGGTCCGTCGTGTGGCCCTCTTCCTCGACGGGCTGGCCGTTCCGATGCCAGTCCGGAGCGCCCATCAGCACGTCGCTGTTGTGGGAATAGTGGTCAAGCCCGCCGGTCAGCGAGCCGTAGGAGTGGTCCCAACCGCGTTCGTTCGGGAGGTAGGCGCGCCTACCGTGGCCGAGATGCCACTTGCCCAGATACCAAGTCTGGTAGCCTGCCTCTTGGAAGATCTCCCCCGCCGTGGTTTCCTCCAGCGGCAGGCCGCCGCGGTCGATGATGGGACCGACGATCCCAAAGCGGAGCGGGGAGCGGCCTGTCATGATCGCAACGCGGGTCGGGGTGCAGAGCGAAAACGCGTAGTAGCGATCCAGCCGCAAGCCCTCCGCGGCCAAGCTGTCGATTGCCGGCGTCTCGATCGCGCTTCCGTTGAAGCCAACGTCGTTCCAGCCCAAGTCGTCCGCCATCATGAGCAGGATGTTCGGTCCGGCTCCCCACGCTGCCAGCGTGGAGGCCATCAGCAGCGGCACTAGGCTCGCCGCGCGCTTCGCGATTCTCATGACAATCCTCCTGGCCGTCAGGCTCGCTTGACTCCGACCGTGAGCGTCCCGACCTGCGTCTTCCCGTCCGTCGTCATCGTGGGAAAGACCCCGACCGGCTCTTCCCCTGCGGTCGTCCAGTACTTGACTTGGTCCTTGGAGTTCGGAAAGGGTGTCGGGTAGCGGGCCGCGTAGTGTTCCGTCTGATGGATCGAGTCGGTCAGCTCATCCGGGAAATAGAGCTGGGTCGTGAGCAGTTCCTGGCCGCCTAGATGCACCTTCACGTGCACGTGGACGGCGCGCGGGTTGTACCATCCGGGGTAGAGCGTCAGGAATTCGACCTCGCCTTGGTCGTTGGCCACCTGCGAGCCCCGCAGGAATCGGCGCGGGCCCGTTGGCTCGCGATGGCCTCCGCCGCGAAAACCGCCGCCCGGACCGCCCGGCCTCCCTCCGCCTGCACCGGGCCTCCCTCCGCCTGCACCGGGCGGCCGCCGCCCGCCTGGCGGCCGGCCTGTTCCGCCGCCTGGGGGACGACCTGCTCCGCCAAGGTTCGGCGGAACGTTTGGATCCACGTCTGGATGACCGCTGTAGTTCCCTAGGGCGTCGCAGGACCAGATCTCTGTCCTGACACCAGAGATTCCTTCGCAGCCATCCGCGTCGACGATCTTCATCCGCAGCAACAGGTCGACGCCTGGCTTGCCGGAACGAACGTCCCGTCGATCTTCCGCGTCTTGGATGTGGTAGGGGCCATCGATCTGCCTTGAAGTCAAGATGCACTCGGCAGCCCGGGAGAAGTCCGGGCCGACGACAAGCGAGCCAAGGGCGGCGGCGCCCCCGATGATCGCCTCCCGTCTGGTGGGTTGGATGATTCGCGCGGGTTGGACAGGCGTGCTGTTTCCTCCTCTTTGGCTGGTTCCCTTGGTGTTTCTGGCGATTGTATTCACCTGCATCGTAGTTTCTCCTTGCGCTGGGGCGACTGTACAATGAACGCCTAGGCTGTATCAGGACAGCTGCGTTTCCCCGTGACTCTGCCGGAAGGACGGCTGCTTGAATTCGAGGACGATAAGAAAGGACTCACTGCCGCCGAATAATTGGTCTGGCGGATGTTCGTGCCCGATGGTTATCAGGAAGGCGACAGGCTCGGACTTCCCGCCCACGAGCACGTCTGTCCGTGACCGCGGTTGCCTCGAGTCCGATTCCGGGGACCCGACAGGTCTCGGAGACGGCCGAGATCCGCACAGGTCCGGACGGCCCGAGTGTTCGCGATAGGATGCCGTAAGGTCGCCTCAGCCAGCATGGCCAATCCAGATGCCGTGCTGGCTTCGGAAGCTGCAAGGATCATGGGAGCCAGCGATTGAAGACGATTCCGCAAATTTCGGCCGGCGAGGCGGCTGCACTGATCCGCTCGGGTGACGTGCTCATCGTGGGCGGCTTCGGCATGACCGGACATCCGGTCCACCTCTTGCATGCGCTGGCAGAAACGGCGACTCGGGACCTCACTTTCGTCGGCAACAACGTCGGGGAGCCAGGGCTGGGGGGCAGCCGTCTATTGCAAAGCGGTCAGATTCGGAAAACGATCGGATCGTACTTCACCAGCAATCCAGCAGTGGTCCAAGCGGCTCAGTCGGGGGAAATCGAAGTCGAACTCCTCCCGCAGGGCACGCTGGCCGAGGCAATCCGGGCGGGCGGGGCCGGGATCGGCGGCTTCTTCACCCCGGCAAGCGCGGGAACACAGCTTGCCGAGGGCAAGGAGTCGCGTCTGATCGATGGCCGCGAGATGATCCTTGTCCCTCCGATCCGAGGAGACGTGGCTCTCGTGCGCGCCTGGCAGGCAGACACGGCGGGCAATCTGGTCTACCGGATGACCGAGAACAACTTCAATCAGGCGGCGGCCACGGCTGCGAAGCTTGTGATCGCCGAGGCCGAGCATGTCGTTCCGGTCGGGGCGCTGGACCCGAACGCGGTCCACACGCCAGGATGCCTTGTCGACTATCTGGTGCAGGCTAGCGTTCAGCCGGACGAGCTCGGCTCGTCCGTTTCGGTCTCTGCCGATCTCAAGCGGGTCGACGATTCGCGGATGGCCATGGCCCGCTCCGCCCTAGCCGAGCTCAAGCCGGGGGAGGTCGTCAACCTCGGGATCGGGATCCCCACCCTAGTTGCCGACCTGATCCGGCCGGAACACGAAATCGCCCTGCATTCTGAGAACGGGATGCTCGGTGTCGGGCCAGAACCCAAGTCCGGCGGGGCAATGGAGCACCCGGTCAATGCCGGAAAGATCCCGGTGACGGCCATGCCGGGCGCCAGCTATTCCGACTCTGCCGCCTCGTTCGGAATGATTCGAGGCGGTCACGTGGATGTGGCGATCATGGGCGGCCTGCAGGTCGATCAGGCTGGCAACCTGGCGAACTGGACGGTTCCCGGCAGACCAGTGCTAGGAGTTGGAGGTGCCATGGACCTCGCCTCCGGGGCCGGGCGACTCATAATCACGATGTCGCATACCGATAGGCGCGGCGCTTCGAAGGTCGTACGGCAGTGCGACCTGCCCTTAACGGCGAAAGAAGTCGTCGACGTGCTGATCACGGACTTGGCGGTGTTTCGGTTTGTCGACCAGAGGATGAAGCTCGTCAACCTCATGCCCGGCGTATCGGAGTCGCAAGTCGCTGCGGTGACAGAGGCCGAATACGAGAACGATCTTGGCTAGTACAGCGCTCAAGACACCGGCGACTGCCGGCAACGGGCCAAAATGAGCTCCCGCGGCACCCTCGGGCGCCGATGGCTTGCGCGGCGCTCAGCCGAATCGGGTTGGACAAGCCCAACATCCGGCGGGCCTCGCCATGAATCCCGGCCCCTCCAAACGTCCGAAACGGCCCCCCGCCCGGCGGACCGTGTTGGCGTGATACCGTGCAGGGCATGAAGCTGATCGCTGTCTTCCTTGGACTCCTTCTGGCAGCAGGCGCTGCCGTCGGCGCGCCGAACATCGTTTACGTCATGGCTGACGATCTGGGCTATGGCCACCTCGGCTCCTACGGCCAAGCCAAGATCAAGACGCCAAACATCGATCGGCTGGCCGCCGAAGGGATGCGGTTCACCCAAGCCTATGCCGGATCAACCGTGTGCGCTCCATCGCGCAGCGTCTTGATGACGGGTTTGCACGGAGGGCACACCCCGGTTAGGGGCAACCTAGGCGATGCACACCTGCAGGACTCCGACATCACGCTGGCGGAGGTCTTGAAGTCGGCGGGCTACGCCACTGGTGGCTACGGCAAGTGGGGCCTCGGCCTGGCGGACAGTCCCGGGCATCCGCTGCGACAGGGCTTTGACGACTTTCTTGGATACCTGCATCAGGTGCATGCACATTTCTTCTACCCGTTCTGGTTGACGCTCAACCACGGCCGGATGGACCTGCGGGAGAACGAAAACGGAGGCAGAGGGCAATACTCGCACGATGTCCTGTTCGAGCGCGCTCTCGAATTCGTTCGCAACAACCGAGACGGGCCCTTCTTCTGCTACCTGCCTGTGACGATCCCTCACGTGGAGCTGGCAGTTCCAGCCGATTCGCTCACCGAGTACCTAGGCCAGTTCCCCGAAGTGGGCGGGGGCCAGGAACGCCGGATCGGCTATATCGTGTCGCCGAATCCCAGAGCGACCTATGCGGCGATGGTTTCCCGCCTCGACCGCGACGTAGGCCGAATGCTGGAGCTGCTCGAAAGCCTAGGCATCGACGAAGAGACCGTGGTGATCTTCAATTCGGACAACGGTGCCCAATCGCGTTTTGACGTGAGCGAAGATTTCTTCGGAGCCTCGGGAGGCTTGCGCGGGTACAAGGGCTCGATGTACGAGGGCGGCCTGAGGGTCCCTCAAGTCATCAGGTGGCCGGGACGTGTGGCGGCCGGGTCTGTCAGCGACCACGTGACCTACTTCCCGGACATGATGCCTACCTTCGCGGAGCTTGCCGGGGTCGACTCTCCTAGAACCGACGGAATCTCCATTGTCCCGACGTTGGTCGGGGAAGCAACGCAGCGCAAGCACGACTGGCTCTACTGGGAAGTCGTGGCAGGTGATAAAGAGCTGCGGGCGCAAGCAGCCCGCAACGGCAGATGGAAGTTCGTCCGCAGTCCCATCGACGGCCCAGTGGAACTCTACGATCTCGACAGCGACGAGGCCGAGACGACCGACCTGGCACCTGCACACCCGCAGGTGATTGAGAGCTTCGAAAGCTGGGTCCGAGAGAATCGAACGGAACCCCCCGATCAGCCAGCCCGCTCGTCGGTCAACTATACGGACTACGTTCAACTGGCTCCGGGCGGACCGGTCGACCGAGCTGAGCTGGGCACGCGGAACCGTCCACGAGAGTGAGTTTCGTGCCAGGGATGCTGAAACACCCGGTATTGGACGCTATGTCGTAGCAAAGCCGGACGCTCCTCCCGGCGACAAGTGCCGCCAACCCTACGTATGCCGAATCCTGAGTCGGAGTTCGAGTGGGACGACGAGAACAACCTAGCCAACCCTTCGAAGCAAGGAATGCGATTCGAAGATGCCGCAGGTATTTTCGGCTCGGATCCGTTGGTGCTGCGGGCTCGGCCAGAGAGCAAGGATCGCTGGATCGCGCTAGGGTCGTTGGAGAGCAGAGTGATCGCGGTCGTCTTCACCGAACGCGATGGCCGAAGACGGCTCATTTCGGCCCGACCCGCGGCGCGAAGAGAGGGACGCGATTAAGATACCTACAAGAGGGGCAGGATTCAGATGGGCCTACAAACACCCGAGCCGCCCTGGGACGAGTCGAAGCAAGTCCCCGATGAAGAAATCGATTTCAGCGATATCCCCGAAATCGAATCGTGGGAGTGGAAGTACGCCCGCCCTATGAGCCACCCCGAGGCATTCTCAAAGGAACTGAGCGAGGCTTACGATGCCGAATGGCGCGAGCGAAATCGCCAGAGACTGGCCCGGGAGGAGGAATCCAACAAGCCGCAAGCCACCGATTGAGAGCAACCCACTGAAAGGGCCTGTTGATCTAAGTGCGGCATTCGGGGTGAACTAGGCACGCGGAACCGATCGCGAGAGTGACCTTTGGCCAGGGATTTCGAAACTAACTCTGGCAACGCAGGGCTGATGGTGGTCGGCTGGCGTCGACTCCGCGGGCGACTGCTGTGCTAGGGTGTCCGCGCCAGACAACTGTGCAGGCATTGGAGCCGACCCTCACAACATGGCAATTCCTGAGTCCCAGTTCGAGTGGCATCAAGAAAAGAACCGAGCCAACATCAGAAAACACGGAATTCGCTTCGAAGATGCAATGCGTATTCTGACCACGGATGTGTTGTTGTTGCTGGCTCGGACTGGGGATGAGGATCGCTGGAAGGCAATCGACTGGCTAGAAGACCAAGTGATCGCAGTCATCTTCACCGAGCGCGGAGGCCGAAAACGAATCATTTCAGCCCGCCCTGCGTCGCGCACTGAGAGACGCATCTACAATGCGAACAGGAGGGAGATTGAGATGGGCGTGCAAACACCAGAACCGCCGTGGGACGAGTCCAAGCAGATCCCCGACGAAGAGATCGATTTCAGCGATATCCCAGAGACGGAAGAGTGGGAATGGAAGTACGCACGGCGGATGAGTGACCCCGAGGCGTTTTCTAAGGAATTGCGCGACGCCTACAATGCCGAATGGCGCCAGCGCCAGCGCGAGAAGCTCGGAAAGGCGGGCGAAGCCAAGAAACCCTGACCGCTCAACTTGCGCCGCTCTCTTGGCCGGGCACGTAGACGTGGGCGCGATAGCGGGCAGGCCGTGCCAATCTGTCGATTGGTCGGAGCAACTCTTGGTGTCGCAGCGCGATCGCCGCTGAGGTGTGGCAGGTCGCGTGTCCTCGCCATCGACAGTGCCCGTGTCTTGCTGCGGGATTATTCTGCTCGCCTCATGCCGGCACAGTTGCGGCCGCGGCGTCGGGCCAAGCGAATGCGGGTGGTTCCAAAGATGGGCGAGGATCGAGGGGTCCGTCAATCAAACACGATCTCGGCGACGTACAGGCTGGGAAGGACCTGATTCCAGCCATCGGGGATATCGTCGAACGGCAGCCGGAACGCCTGTCCCGCGCCCGGTTCAAGACCCTGCGACGACCGCACGATCGTCGAGAGCACGCGGTGGAGTTCGATGCCGTATACGTCGAAGAAGACGCAGTTCAGTCGGATGCTGCGCACCGGCCTGTCGCCGATATTTCGGATCGTCCCGGTGATTTCGACCAGTGTCTGGCCAAGAGCGTTGTCTGTCGCCCCCATCTCTACGTCGCTGAGGTCGAGGCTGGTGAGATACCCGCGCGCCTCGTCTGTGAGCACAACCTGCTCGACGGGCAGATCCGAGCGCCCCTTCCACTCCAAGTAGCCGAAGGCCGCTATTCCCAACAACAGCCCGAGCGCGATCAGCAGCATCATTGCCTTCGACCGCGGCTGTCTGTCTTGTTTGCCCGTTTCTAGCACCTATTCAATTGTCGCCTTCAATCAGATCGCCACTCGGCCTCGCCGCAGCGAGCCCATCTTCGCAACAACCGCAGTTCATCGCGCAATCCATTCCAGGATGCCCGAGGAGGGAGCAGCCTCTGCCGAGACCGACAGGTCGTTGGCCCTACCGCTTGCGCCGAAGGCAGCTTCGAACCACGCTGTCGGAAACGCGGGATGCGCGCTGTGCAGCATCAGCCGGGCATGCTCCGATGTCAGCGCTGCCGCCGCACGGAAATCGCCCGCGCGGCGCAGTCCCGGGATGAACAAGCTCTCCGCGTAGGCCGCGTCGTTCGTCGCGTCGAAGTTGTCCAAGTCTGCCACGACCGCGGCTATGCCGCTATCCAGCGAAGCCGCCAAGAGCGCCCAGAGGCCGGCGCGCCCGGACGCGACCAGACTGATCGAGTCGGAACCGGTATGGCCGCGCAGAAAGGCGGCAGCGGTCAGGATGTCCTGCACGCGGTTGGCATCGTCGCTGCGGTTGAACACGTGATAGTACCGTTCGGCATTTCGGCCTACCGCCGCGATATCTCGCTCTGTCGCTGCCGATCCCGTCTGGAACGCATCGATCAGCAGCATCGGTGCGCCACCTCGTGCCAATGCCCTGCCAACCTCGGACTGCGCCGCCGCCTCGGCGCCACCCGCATGGACGAACAGAACCGGGCTGCCCTTGCGTGAGTCGGCATTCAGGAACCGCGCCGGAATATGGTCGCCAACGCCGCTCCGGCCGATGGCGAGATCGGCACCGGAGATCGCCTTCGCCTCTACAGATCCAGGCGCAGGCACCTCAGAGAGCAGTGCCAATGAGAGGCGCTCCTTGAACGCCGACCGCGCAATCGCTAAGGACGCCGTGTCGCCAATCGCAAGGTCGAGGGTGTCAGCCTCGCCAGCCGCGATCCGCTGGCGGACCAGCTCCTCGTGGCTGACCGCCCCTTCGGGCAACGCCCGGCCCCAGAGATAGAGCAGCTCACTGAGCTGGTCGGGACGCGATGAGCGTTCGGCAAAATGCGCGCTCTCCGCATCTCCCAGGATATGCTTGCCGAAGAACTCGTAGACCGCTTCTCGGCTGTCTTGGTGATAGTTGTGCGGCGAGTCGAACTGCCGCCATTCGACATTGGACTTCGCATCGAGGAGCGTGTAGATGCGCTGCACGGCCGGAAACTCGCGCTTGGGCACGTTCACCGTCCAATCGCCGGTGGCCGACACCAGCAGTTGCGGCTTGGGCGCGAATGCGGCGGCGATCTCGACGTTGTTGGTGTCGATTCGCAGCAGCGGCGCGTTCTCGCAGCGCGAGCCGCCCTGCATTTGGAACGAAACCATGTTCACCGGCGCGGAATAGCCGATGCGGTCATCGACGGCCGCCAGCAGGAATGCCTGCGTGGCGCCGCCGGAAGCCCCGGTCACGCCGATGCGGCCCGAATCCACGCCGGGCAGCGACGCCAAGTAATCCACGACGCGGATGCTGTTCCACAACTGCAGGCCGAGCGAGCCGAACAGCCACAGCTCCTCGCGCGGGCCGGCAAACCCGTGCGGGGTTTGCATCGTGTCATTCCACCCGACCATGTCGTACGCGAACACTACGTAGCCTTGCCGGGCCAGGCTGATCGCGCGTCCCGGCACTGAGTTGAGCTCCGAGTTCTCGAAGCGGCCGTAGCGCCAGTGCCCGTGAGGCGAAACCACTGCGGGGAACGGGCCGCTCTGGCCGACTGGTCGGTAGAGGTTTCCGCCGAGGTAGTAGCCGGGGTAGGTCTGCAGCAGAACGCTCGCCACCGAATAGTCGTCGTGCTCGATCACCGCCCCGACAAGCGGGCCAAGCGGGGTCTTGTCGGGCATGGGCAGCAGCCCCGCGGAGAAAAGCACCTGCTTGCGCAAGAAGGCCGAGCGCTGCTTCCATTCCTCCGCCGAGTAGTCCGGCAGCGAGTACACCATGTCCGTGTGCCGGATCGCGGTGTTGCGCGCATCGCTGTCAGGCAGCTCGGCCAGAGCAGCGCTGGCAACCAGCAGGGCGGAAGCAAGGATCGTAGCTCTCATGGTCGTCACAGAGGCAAGGCTAGCAGTCAGACGCGCACGTGCGCGACCCGGGCTGCCCACAAGCCACCCCCCAGCTCGTGAAATGGACTGTGGCGGGCGCCGGCCGGCGCTGGCAGCGGCGAACTCGCCAAGGCACTACCGAATCCAGTGTTTTTCGTGACATCTCTCGCAAGCGTCGATGAGTAGGTTGCCGGCCTCTCCGATGGCCTCCACGTCGCGTGCCCGGGCCGCCTTCAGGGCGGCCTCGCCAGCCTCGGCCAAGGCGCGCGAGGTCGCCGCCCAGACGTCGGAGTCTTCGGCCCGCCCGTCGCGCATGAGCAGAGTGCCAGACTCGGCCAAGAGCACCGCGCTGTTGCGCACCGCGTCCCAACCGGAGTCGTCTTGGGGTACGTTGCGCGGCACGTCGAACAATTTGTTGGACGCGGGGATTACCATCGCCTGCATCAGTTCGGTGATCGTGGCCTCCGGCGGCGGCTCCGTCTCTTGAGGCGACACCACACCCGCCAGCCAAAACGCGACGACGACACCGAAACGCCACCCGACCGCTGCTCGCTGCTTCAAGGCCCAACCCCCTTCAGCGCAAGAATTGTACCGCCCAAGAGCGTAACTTGCGACAATCGACCTAGGAGCGCTCCTAGGGGCGAGGGCTGGGTCGCGAGGGCGGCGCGGCCGCTCGCCTGCCGTGCCGCACTCCGACCGAATCAGGGATCGCCCCGCATGAAAATCCACCACAGGTCAGCTCTCCATTACCACAGCCACCCGAGACCGGGGAAGATCTCGATCGCTCCGACCAAGCCTTCCGACACACAGATCGACCTCAGCCTGGCCTACTCGCCGGGCGTGGCCGATGCCTGCCTGGAGATCGTGCGCGACCCGCGGCTGGCGGGACGCTACACCTCTCGTGCCAACTTGGTCGCGGTCGTCTCGAACGGTTCCGCAGTGCTCGGCCTGGGCAATATCGGGCCGCTCGCGGGCAAGCCCGTGATGGAAGGCAAGGCGGTCCTGTTCAAGCGGTTCGCCGATATCGACGTCTTCGATCTCGAGCTCAATACAGCGGATCCCGACGAGATCGTCAGGGTGGTCGAACTGCTGGAGCCCACCTTCGGAGGCATCAACCTGGAAGACATCAAGGCCCCCGAGTGCTTCTATGTCGAAGAGGAACTGCGCAAGCGCGTCAGCATCCCGGTTTTCCACGACGACCAGCACGGCACGGCCATCATCAGCGGCGCCGCGCTGCTCAACGCCGCCGAAATCGCCGGCAAGGAGCTCCACTCCCTGCGGGTGGTCATCAACGGCGCCGGAGCGAGCGGCGTCGCCTGCGCTGACCTCTACCTGAGGCTGGGCGTAGACCCCTCCAATCTGTTGCTGCTGGACTCGCGCGGCGTGATCCATACCGATCGCGTCGACGGCATGAATCGCTTCAAGGAGCGCTTCGCGGCCGACACCGAACTGCGCACGCTTGAGGAAGCGATCAAGGGAGCCGACGCATTCGTCGGGCTGTCCAAGCCGAATGTGCTCACGCCGGAGATGCTGCTCTCGATGGCCGACAGCCCCATCGTGTTCGCGCTGGCGAACCCCGATCCGGAAATCGAGTACGGTCTGGCGACGGCGACACGCAAGGACGCCATCATCGCCACCGGCCGCTCGGACCACCCGAACCAAGTCAACAACGTGCTCTGTTTCCCGTCCCTGTTCCGCGGCGCATTGGATGTCGAGGCGACGAGCATCAATACCGAGATGGAACTGGCGGCCGTGCGGGCGCTAGCGGACCTGGCCAAGGACCCAGTGCCGGACTCAGTGCGCCGTATCTACACCAGCGAGCAACTCGGGTTCGGCCCGCAATACATCATTCCCAAGCCGTTCGACCCGCGCGTGACCCCTGAGGTGGCCAGCAAGGTCGCCGAGGTGGCCATCAGCAGCGGCGCCGCTGGCAAGAAGATCGAGTTGGAAGACTACCGCCAAGCACTGACCGTGCGGCTCGACAGCAGCCAGGAAGTGTTCCAGATGATCTTGGACCGCGCAAAGGAGGACCCGCGTCGGCTCGTAATGCCGGAGGGCGATCACGAGAAGATCCTGCGGGCGGCATACGTGCTGCACCAAGAGCGCATCGCCAGGCCTGTGCTGCTGGGCGACCCGGAGCAGATTCGCCGCAAGGCAGAGGAGCTGATGCTGCCGACGGATGGCTGGGAAATCATCGAACCGCGGCACTCTCCCCATTTGGACCAGTACGCCCAGGATCTCTTCAGGCTCAGGCAGCGCAAGGGCTGCACCTACGAGGACGCCCACGAAATGCTGCGTGACCGCATCGCGTTCGCCTGCATGATGGTGCGCTCCGGCGACGCCGATGGCGTGGTAGCCGGCATCACGCGCCACTACCCCGAGACTCTGCGCACCGTGCTGCGCATCATCGACCGGCGGAGCGGCGTCCGCAAGGTGTCCGGGCTTTACATGATGATCCGCCAGCGCAAGATCTACCTGCTGGCCGACACCACCGTCAATATCGATCCCAGCCCTGAAGACCTCGCCGAGATCGCGATGCTGGCGGCGCGGCGGGCCCGGCGTCTGGGCATCGAGCCCCACGTGGCGCTCCTGTCGTTCTCCAACTTCGGTTCCGCGAGGAATCCCGACTCCGAGCGGGTCACGCAGGCGGCCGCGATCTGCTCGAAGCTGGACCCCGGCCTGATCGTGGATGGCGAAATGCAGGCCGATACCGCGCTCGATCCTGACATTTCGGAGGAATTCTTCCCGTTCTCGAGGCTCCAGAGCGAGGCAAACGTGCTGATCTTCCCGAACCTAGCCGCGGCGAACATCGCCTACAAGCTGCTACGGCAGTTTGCGGGAGCGCGCTCCGTCGGGCCGATCCTGATGGGCATGGCCAAGCCGGTGGCGGTGCTACAGAAAGGCTTCAACGTAGAGGAAGTGATCACCATGTCGGCCGTGGCGGTTCACGACGCACAGGAGGGTCTTGTGGCCCACTCAGCCGTCGCGGCGGATTGATTGCCTAGCGCGCCTGCGACGACTGGAGCCACGGTCGAATTCGTGCCTGCGGGCCGGTTGGTTCACGCACGGGACGAGGCTCGACGCTGGAATCCCTGCAGTGCGCCCGGCCTATTGACCCACCAGCTCGCAGATGTTCGGACTCCACTCCTCGAGAGCCGACGGGAGATCCGCAGGCTTCGCCAGCACGTGCACCCTCATGCCCGCCGCGCGGGCCGCTTGGACGCCAGCAGACGAGTCTTCAAACACCAAGCAGTCCCCGGGATCGGAAATGCCGCAAGCGGCCTGCAGCTTCTCGAACGCCAGCAAGTAGGGCAGAGGATCGGGCTTGAGCCGCTCCACGTGCTCTCCGCAGATGACGAAGCGCATGCAATCCGCGATGCACTGCCGTTCCAGGATCGGCACCACGTCGGCAATCGCGCTCGACGAGACGACCCCAAGCGGCACACGCTCGCAGTTGTCGCGAATCCAAGTCGCCACGCTCGGATGAGGCGCGAGCTCTCGCAACGAGCGCCGCCTGTACACGGAGTGCTTGCGCTCGCGTCCGGCTTGGATCGCCTCAGGCGTCCGCGGCCTCCCGGCCAAGTCTAGGAAGAACTCGCAAGCGCGCGTGTCGCTGATGCCGACAAGGTTGCGCTTGTAGTCCTCCCAGCCCACTGTCACGCCCCAAGGCTCGACCGCTTCCAGCCACGCTTCGTGATGCAGGTACTCGCTGTCGAACAGGGTGCCGTCAAAGTCGAACAACACCGCTCGGGCAAGTGCGTCGGGGGCCTTCAACTTCCAGTCTAGCGCCCGTCCCTGCGTTGGTAACGGCGCCGCCCTTGGATATAATCGTCCGTCTTGGTGACGGCTCCTCCGCTCCGCTGGATTCTCGCCGGCTGCCTGTTCGCAGTCGGCTGCTCGGGCAACGAAGAGTCGTATCCGTCCAAGGAGATCAAGCTCATCGTTCAAGCGTCGCCCGGCGGCGCTTCCGACATGGTCTCCCGGGTGATGGCATCTCTGGCGGAAGGCCACCTGAACGTCCCCATCGTTTGCGAGTACAAGCCCGGCGCCAGCGGTGCCTTGGCTTTCTCGTTCGTGGCCCGCCGACCCTCGGACGGTTACACCATCGGACACGCTCCCGTCGAGATCGCCATCGTCCGCTCGCTGGGCTACGCCGACATCGGACCGTCCGACGTATCGCTGATCTGTCTGGTGTCCAAGACCGCCCCGGCACTCGTGGTCCATCCAGACTCTCCGTGGCAGAGCTTCGATGACTTCATTGCTGCTGCCAAGGCTGAACCCGGCAACATCGTCATGGCGAACTCGGGGATTGGCTCAATCTGGCACTTCAATATCTTGCTGCTTGAGCAAGGCACAGGCGCGCGCTTCACACACCTTCCCTACGGAGGCTCTGCCCCGGCTCTTGTGTCCGTGATCGGCCGACACTCCGATGCGGCCGTCGCCGCCGTCGGAGAGGTGATTTCGCACGTCCGAGCCGGGAGCCTGCGCGCTCTGGCCGTCTTCGACGCTGGACGCGCCGGCGTCATGGCCGAGGTGCCCACGACCCATGAACTCGGTTACCCGATCGGCGCGCCCGCATGGAGCGGATTCTACGGCCCGGCCGGGATGTCGGCGGAGCGCGTCGCCATGCTAGCCGACGCCTTCAAGACCGCCTTCGAAACCACAGAGTGGGCCGAGTTCTGCCGGGAGCTCGGAATGGAGGCCCACTATTTGGGCAAGGAAGACTTCGCGGCATTCGCCTTGGAACAGCAGCGTTTCTTCGAGAGCCGGATCCCCCAGCTCGTCCGCTTGGAGAACCCGTAAGTGCGGCACGCCGACACAATCTGCGGCGCACTGCTCGCGGCTCTTGGCTGTGCCTTGATCGTCAGCGGGGCGGCGTTTCCGGCCGCAGCCGGCGGGCTGCCCGGAGCGGGGTTTTTCCCACAGGCCATCGGCACTCTTATGGCAGTGCTTGCATCCGCGCTCCTGCTGCGGGGACTGCGCGGCCGCTCCGAGGGGCCGTTCTCGATCGGAAACATGCGTGAAGTTGCCGTGACCGCGGCCTTGCTGATGGCGTACTTGCTGCTGTGGGGCAGCGGGTGGTTCGTCGTTCGGACGGCAGTGTTCTTGGCGATCATGTTGAGCCTGCTAGGCCAGCGATGGATCCCGGCCTTCGGCTACGCTTCCGCGCTGGCGGTACTCGTGTATCTGGCTTTTGACGTAGGCCTGAACGTCACCTTGGAGTGAGCGCCATGGAGCCGGCACGTCTGAAATTCGCGGACCGTTGGAGAATTCTGGACTGATGGCCGAAATCTTGGCGGGCCTGTCGGCCGTCCTCGCGTGGCCGGTACTGGGGTTCCTAGCCATCGGTGTATGCCTGGGAGCGGTCTTCGGAGCCCTGCCAGGGTTGACGGCCACCATGGGCGTGGCCCTGTTGACGCCGCTCACGTTCTGGGTCTCGCCCGAGCAGGGCCTGGCGATGCTGCTCGGCATCTATTGCGGCACCATTCCGTCCGGCGGCATTCCCGCGATCCTGATCAACGTCCCCGGCACGCCGGCTTCCATCGCGGCCTCGTGGGACGGCTACGCGCTGACCCGCAAGGGCCAAGCGGGGCTGGCCTTGGGAATCAACGCACTCGCTTCGACCACCGGCCAGCTCACCAGCATCGCCTTTCTGGCCTTCCTCGCCTTCCCGATCGCCAGCTTCGCGCTCAGATTCGGCCCCGCCGAGTACTTCGGACTGACGTTGCTCGGCGTCAGTCTGATGGCCGGCGTCTCCGGCGGACACGTCCTCAAGGGCGTGCTGGCCGGCACCCTCGGATTGGCACTGGCTTTGGTCGGGCTGGACCCGATGACCGCCTACCCGCGCTACACATTCGGGATGTCGGAGTTCTTGGACGGAATCTCGTTCGTGCCCGTGATGATCGGGCTCTTTGGGCTGGGAGAGGTGCTGGTGCAGATCTCGGATCGCCAGTCGGCCCAAGTGTCAGCTGCCGCCGCGATCGGCCGCGTCCTGCCAAGAATCGCCGACGCCAAGCGCATGGCGAGGGCGACCTTCAGCGGCGCGGCCGTCGGCACCATGGTCGGGGCGATCCCGGCCGCCGGTGGCGATATAGGCGCGGTGATCGCGTGGGAGCAGGCCCGTCGGACATCCTCTGATGGGGATAGCTTTGGGAAGGGCTCGCTGAGCGGCCTCGCCGCGAGCTGCTCGGCTTGCAACGCCGCCATTGGCGGGGGGATGACCACGATGCTCACGCTGGGCATACCCGGCGATGCCGTCTCGGCCATCCTCATCGGCGCCCTGCTGATCCACGGCATCCAGCCCGGACCGCTGCTCTTCGCCAACAATCAGGCATTCGTCTTCTCGATCGTCTTCCTGATGATCTTCGCCTCGCTGCTGATCATGGTCATCGGCATCTTGGGAGCCAAGCCCTTGGCGAAAGTGCTAAGCATTCCCGCCCCGTGGCTTTGGGCCGGCATCATTGTGTTCGGCACGGTGGGGGCCTACGCGCTGAACAACGCCGTCACCGACGTGTGGGCCATGTACGCCGCGGGCGTGGCGGGATTCCTGTTCCGCAAGACGCAGATCCCGCTCGGCCCGCTCGTGCTCGGACTGATCCTAGGCCCGCTGATGGAATCCAACCTGCGTCGAGCGCTCATCCTCAGCCGAGGCGATTGGTGGGCCATGCTGACGCGCCCGATCTTGCTGGTTTTCTTGGCCGCAACGCTGCTGTCGCTGCTTTGGCCACTCGTCCGGGCGAGACGAGGGCGAGCCAAGCGCAGCCAAGACACGATTCCCGACGCCTAGCCCATTGCTTAGACTTGGAAGGGGAGTTGCCTGTGAAGTTGTCGAGGCAGATCAAGCCGATCAGCTATCTCAAGGCCCACACGGCCGAGATCGTCCGCACGCTGGGCGAGAGACAGGAGCCCTTGATCATCACTCAAAACGGGGAAGCCAAGGTAGTCATCCAAGATATCGATAGCTACGAGGAAAGAGAGAACTCAATTGCCCTGCTCAAGATCCTCGCACTTGGTAACCGCCAGATCGAAGCAGGCCAGACGGAACCAGCTTCGGATGTCATCGCGGGGATCCGAGAGCGGCACCGGGCCGGTAGCGCCTAATGGCCCCCTAGTCCAGTTGACTGATGGTGCGACATGCGATTGGGAGGAGATTTACGACTACATCTATCGGCACGATGTGCCGGGTAGCGCGGATCATGTGCTGAATCAGAGCGAAATTGCTTTCGGCAGTCTGGCGGAGTTTCCCGAGCGCGGGAGTCCCCGCACGGGCTCCATGAGCGTGAGAATAGGGAGCTGGGATCGGCCGGACCGGCCATAATTTCCGGAATTTTGGCGGACAAAATTTCCGGAACTGACAACATGCTCCTAATCTTTGATGGGCGACGTGACATGCGGACGTTGCTACAGCGCCGCTTGCTACGAGGCCGAACCTAAGCTGCCGGGACAGAATCAAAGCGTGCGAGGCCTTCGTTCGTAGAGGCAGCCAGGTGCCTGTAGAGAGGCCCTGCTGGGTGCCAAGCCGGCGGGCATGGGCGCTTGCACAGGGTCCTTCGGTTCGAGACAGGGTGGGGCCCAACCGATCTGCCCGTTCAGGACTTCTGCCACAGCCTGTTCAGGGAATGTGGCGCGTGGAATCGGCCAGATTGATGCGACCCTTCAGTTGTTCGGCGTCCGGGCGATAGCTGGCGATTGACGGGTCGCTCGACATGTCCGACCGATTGCATTCAAGTCGGCACGCGGTTGCCCCGCGCCTTGGCCGATAAGTCGCCGAGCTGCCCCGAATTCAGTGAGAAGACTCGTCAGCAAGGCACCGCTTGAATGCTGTAATAGCATGCTTCGGCCTGCGAACCGGTCCTGAAGAATGCGCGCAACAGAAACCAAGCCCGATGGGGGCGCGGGGCTCAGACCCGTGGCCCAGACAGCGCGCATCGACTCGATCGACGTGCTGCGGGGCGTCGCGCTGCTCGGCATCCTCGTCATGAACATCCAGCTGTTTGCGATGCCCCAAGCGGCGTACTTCAACCCCACCGCCTACGGTGATCTCACGGGCGCGAATCTCTGCATCTGGGTCGCGGGCAGGATGCTGGCAGACCAAAAGTTCATGACCGTCTTCTCGATGCTGTTCGGAGCAGGGATCGTCCTGATGTCCGGAAGGGCGGAGGCGCGCGGGGAATCCAGTCGGCTGCACTATCGCCGGATGGGATGGCTCCTAGTCATCGGGCTACTCCATGCGCACTTCCTCTGGGCAGGGGACATTCTCTTCCTCTACGCCGTCTGCGGGATGCTCGTCTACCCGTTGCGCCGCCAGCCGCCGGGTCGACTGCTGGTGCTCGGGACGGTGTTGATCGGGATTGCCTCGGCGCTCTCCGTCGTCACGGGTTTGTCGCTGCCGTACTGGTCTGGGGAAGAGCGGGCCGAGTTCCTGACCGAGGTGTGGCAGCCGACGCCCGAGATGATTGACGCGGAACTGGGCGCGTATCGCGGGGAGTGGCTGGACCAGCAGCCCGTCCGCTCGGAGGCAGCTTTCGAGTTCGAGACCTTCGTTCTGATCGCGTGGGGCATGTGGCGCGCCGGTGGGTTGATGCTGATCGGGATGGCGCTCTTTGCGCAAGGCGTGTTCAGCGCACGCCGGTCGTTTCAGTTCTACGCCACGCTGATCTCGCTGGCGATCGTGATCGGCCTTCCGGTCCAAGGCTACGGGATCTCGCTCGATTTCGAGCGCGGGTGGCCGGCTTGGTCATTCTTCTTGGGTATGCAGTTCAACTACTGGGGGAGCCTCGTAGTCAGTCTCGGCTACATCGGCGCAGTCATGTTGGCGTGCCAAAGGCCGGCGCTTCGGCGGTTCACTCGTCCGTTCGCATCCGTCGGGCAGACCGCTCTGACCAACTACCTGCTCCAGACGGTCATCTGCACGACGATCTTCTACGGCCACGGCCTGGGGTGGTTCGGCTCGGTCGAACGTGTTGGTCAGGCCGGAGTGGTGGCAGGCGTTTGGGCGGCGCAACTCATCGCCTCGTCGCTCTGGCTCCGCCGGTACCGCTTCGGGCCGGCCGAGTGGGCGTGGCGGTCACTTACCTACGGTATTCGCCCGCCACTGCGGAGGGTGATTACGCCTGAGCCCGAGCAGAGAACTCCCTAGCACCAGTCCGACAGGTTGCGACCGGGGTGTGTTCTTCCTGCCGGAGACCGCTTTCGCTGCGATTGGTCGGCCATGCCGACGCGTCCGATCTTGCTCGCTTTCTTGGTCGCGACGGCGCTGGCTCTGCCCTGGCCGATCGTCCGGACGGGATGAAGCGCGCCCGGACGCAACCAAGCCGCCATTCCTGACGCCTAGTCAATTTGGCCGTGTATTTGAGGGGCTGGGAGGCGTCGAGGCCATGGGCCCGCCTTCCGACCGGCACGCGCCAGGAATGAGGGTTCAAGGAAAAGGACGATGAAGATGCCAAGACTCTATGCCGCTTCGCGGCTCGCACGCTATGGATTGATCGCGATCCTAGGCATTGCATGGAGCGCGGCCGCGGCCGGGCCAGAGGCCAAGGATTCCTGGCGGCAGTGGCGCGGGCCCAACAACAACGGCGTGGCGGAGAGCGACGCCCCGCTCAACTTCTCCGGAACCGAAAACGTGAAGTGGCGCATCAGCGTGCCGGGCAAGGGGCATTCCACGCCCGTGATCTCCGGCCAAGCGCTCTATCTCACCACCGCCGCGATTTCGGAAAAGGATGACGGCGCAGGTGATTTCCCTCTGTACGACTTCTTGGTACTGGCCTTCGACAAGGACACCGGCAAGCAACTCTGGCGCCAGACCGCGATTTCCAAGAAGCCCCACGAGGGCTATCACCGGCGCTACGGCAGCTACGCGTCGAATTCTCCGGTGACCGACGGGGAAATCCTGATAGCAAACTTCGGATCCCGCGGGGTCTACGCCTACGACATGAACGGCAAGCTGCTGTGGTCCAAGGACTTCGGGCCGATGCACATGCGCAACGCTTTCGGCGAGGGTATCGCTCCGGTGCTCCACGAGGACAAGCTCATCCTGCAGAAAGACCACGAGGGCGATTCCTACGTCGTGGCCTTGGACAAGTCCACCGGCAAAGAGCTCTGGCGCACGCCCCGCAACGAGCGCAGCAGCTGGGCGCAGCCGATCGTAGTAGAACACGGCGGGCGCAAGCAGCTGGTGACCAGCTCGGAGCGCGTACGCACCTATGACCTCGACACGGGCGAGCTGATCTGGGAAGCGGGCGGGCTGGGGCCCAACGCGATTCCGGCAGTGATCAACGTGGACGACGAAATGGTGATCGCCATGACCGGCTACCGCAATCCCAACCTGCTCGCCGTTCAGCTCGGCGGCAAGGGCGACATCACCGACAACGGCGACTTCGTGAAGTGGACCAACCAAGTCGGCAACGCCTATTCGGCGTCGCCGGTGCTGCACGAGGGGATCCTGTACTTCGTCACGGACCGGGGAATGGTCAATGCATTCGAAGCCAAGACTGGCGAGAAGTACTACCACCAGCAACGCCTGCCGGAGACATACTCGTTCAAGGCCTCTCCCGTGGCGGCGGCCGGCAAGCTCTACCTCGCGACCGAGCAGGGCGATGTGGTCGTGCTCAAGCTGGGAAAGGAGTACGAGGTGCTGGCTGTCAACAAGATGGGCGACGAGTTCTTCATTTCCTCGCCGGTGATCGTCGACGGCAAGCTGTACCTGCGCAGCGAGGACGAGCTGTTCTGCATCAGCTCGAGCTAGCCGGCAGCGGGTCCGTCCCTTGCAGTCCCCTGCATGGGTGACGAACAGCGTTGGCGGCGCGGCGACCGCAGTCTCCGCGCCGCCTGTCTGCTCGGCAACTCCGACCTCCTAGCTCCCCCTGGGTCGCGCTGTGTCGCGGGCCTATGCGGGTTCGGCCACCGGCTCCGGCCGCGCGCCTGCCAAGCGGGACTCGGTCTCTCGAGCGACCGCCGTTTCGTCCGCCTCGGAGAACCGCACCGCGAAGGCGAGGAACGAGACCAGGGTCACGAGCGCGCCTAGCGTCAGCAGCGCCTGCGGCCAGCTGAGGCTCTCGGCCTTGAAGAGGAAGCCCGCGGCCACGGCACCGGCGTTCCCGCCCGCGCCGACGATACCGGCGACGGCTCCGAGCGCCCGCTTGTTGATGAACGGCACCACCGAATACGTAGCGCCTTCGGACATCTGCACGCACAGGCTGAAGAGGATCAGCGTGGCGATCGCCAGCGGCAGGACCGACTGCTGCGAGAACAGCATCAGCGCGAGACCTTCGAGGAATAGGATTCCCGCAAGAAACCAGACGCGGCCGCGCAGGCCCCAGCGCAGGCCCCAGCGGTCTCCGACGATCCCGCCCAGAGTCCGGGCGAATATGTTCATCAGGCCGAAGAGACCGGCCACCAGCCCGGCGGTCGCCAGGCCCAGTCCGAAGTAATCGTGGAAGTACAGCGCGGCGATGTTGTTGATCGTGAGCTCGACACCGAAGCAGGCCCCGTAGATCAGGAAGAGCGCCCAGACCCGCGCGTCAGAGCACGCTTTCAGGAACGCGCCCTCGACGGTCTTGGCGCTTGCAAGCGCTCCCGACTGGCGCAAGTCCTTGTAGCTGCCGTCCGGGGAGTCCTGGGTCAGCTTCCAGTAGAGCGCGGAGGTTCCCAGCAGTGCGAGGCCCGGAACGACCATCGCGACCCGCCACCCCATGGCCTGGTCAGCGGCGAAGGTCATCACCGCCGCGAAGAGCAGGGGCATGGCCATCTGCGTGACGCCGCCGCCAAGATTGCCCCAGCCTGCGGTCGTCGCGTTGGCCGTGCCGACGATGTTCGGCGCGAACATCACGGAGGTGTGGTACTGGGTGATGACAAAGGACGCACCGATCGCGCCGATGGCGAGGCGAAAAAGCAAGAACGTCTCGTAGCTGTCCGCCAAGCCGATCGTCATCACCGGGATCGAACCCAGTGCCAGCAGCCACGTATAGGCTTTTCGCGGGCCGATCTTGTCGCACAGCCATCCGATCGCCAGCCGGGCGATCACGGTGATCGCAACCGAGGCGATGATCGTGTTGCCGACCTGCTCCTTGGTCAGTCCGAGATCGTCCCGGACCACGGCCATGAGCGGCGCAATCCCAAACCACCCGAAGAAGCACAGAAAGAACGCGAACCAAGTCATGTGGAACGTTCGCATCGGGATCGTCCTGAAACTGAACAGCTGGATCGCGGTCGCTTTGCCTTTGAAGTCCATTTCTCATCCTCCTTGCCGGATGCACCGATCCGGCTTCGACCGCGGCAGGAGCCGCGCTCGACATGTTTCCCTTCGACTGCTGGATTGCCGGACAGCCTGGTCCGGCTCATTTCCCTAGGCGGGCGGTCTGCTTAGCGCACCACGCTCCTCGGGCCGCTGCGTTCAACACGGACCGCCGCTTGCTTGTAATTCGGTTCCCTCGAAATCGGGTCGAACGCGCTCTGCGTGAGCTGGTTCGAGTTCTTCTCCTCATAGTGGAACGGCATGAACACCTGACCGGGCGCCACGATCTCGGTGATGCGCAGTTCCAAGTGCTCGATCCTGCTGCGGGGCGACTCGACAGTGACTAGGTCGTGTGGCCTCAGGCCGAGCCGCTGTGCGTCGCCCGGATTCATTTCCAGCCACGCTGACGGAGACATGCGTTCCAGAATCTTGACTTCCTTGGTCTTGGTCCGCGTGTGCCAGTGCTCAACCGTGCGCCCGGTGTTGAATACGAACGGATACGCCCTCGTGGGCTGCTCCGGGTAGGGCTCCCATTCGACGGCGAACAGCCGCGCCCTGCCGTCCGGTGTCTGGAAGCGGCCGTCGGCATAGAGCCGGCTTGTCGGAGGCCGCCCGTCTCCGGCGCCTCGAGCGTCGTCTGACGGGAACGGCCACTGGATCGCGTGGTGCCTGTCCAGCAGATCGTAGCTCAAGCCGGAATAGTCGCAGAGGCGCCCGTTCGAGACAGCACGCCACTCCTGGAAAGCGTCCTCCGGCCCGTGCCAGCCGGGGAAGAGAGCGTCCCGGACGCCGAGCTCCTCCGCGACTGCGAGGAAGATGTCGAAATCCGGGCGCGCCTCGCCGGGCGGGTCGACGGCCTTGTTGACCTTGCTCACCCGGCGCTCGGAATTCGTGTAGGTGCCGGTCTTCTCGCCCCAGATCGCCGCGGGCAGGACCATGTCGGCCATCTGGGTCGTTGGCGTCGGATGGAACCCGTCCTGCACCGCGAGAAACTCGAGGTTTTCGAATCCCTGCCGCAGCACATCGACGTTCGGGAACGAGACCAGCGGATTGGTGGCGATGATCCAAAGCGCCTTGATGTCGCCCTTCACGCAAGCTTCGACGATGTCGGGATAGGCCAGACCCCGCGCGCGCGGCAACTTGTCCGCGTCGATGCCCCACAGATGGGCCAGTTCGGATCGGTCCGCCTCGTCGGCGAAGTTCCGGTAGCCCGGCATTGAAGCGGTGAACCCCGTCTCGCGCGTCCCCATGGCGTTGCACTGGCCGGTGATCGAGAATGGCGACGCGCCCGGCTTGCCGACGTTGCCGGTAATCAGCGCGAGGTTGTTGATGACGTTGACTGTCTCGGTGCCCTTGCTCGAGTGGTTGACTCCCATGGTCCAGGCGAGGAACGGCCGCTCCGCGCGCCCGTAGAGCACCGCGGCGCGGTAGATTTGCTCCTCGCTCAGACCCGTCACGGACGCCACGCGTTCGGGCGTGTACTTCGCGAGGTGCGCCTCGAGTTCGTCGAAGCCGGTGGTGTGGGCCTCGATGTAGTCCTTGTCGACCAGCCCGGCCCGGATCAGGATGTGGGCCATGCCGTTGAGCAGGGCGATATCGGAGCGGGGCTTGAGCGGCAGGTACAGGTCCGCCATCCGGGCCGTCTTGCTGACGCGCGGGTCCGCGACCACGACCGTCTTGTCGGGGTTCCTCTCTAGGCGGTAGCAGAGGATCGGGTGATTGTCGGCGATGTTCGCGCCGATCAGGAAGACCGCGTCCGACTGCTCGAGGTCGTCGTAAGCCCCGGGCGGTCCGTCACTGCCGAAGGATCGCTTGTAGCCCGACACCGAGCTGGCCATGCAGAGCGTCGTGTTGCCGTCGTAATTGTTCGTGCCGAAGCCCAGCTGCACCAGTTTGCCGAGCGCATAGAACTCCTCGGTCACCAGCTGCCCCGTGCTCACCACGCCCAGGGCTTGCGGCCCGTACCTCGCTTGCACCTTGCGGAACTCCTGCACGAGGGTTCCGATGGCGTCGTCCCATGCGATGCGCTCGAAGCGGCCCTTCTCGTTCTTGAGCAGCGGATGGCGCGCGCGGCTCGCGGCGGAGACGACCTCGTGTTCCGCCAGCCCCTTCGGGCATAGCTTTCCGAGGTTGACAGGGTGGTCCTCGTTGCCCCGGACAGAGACTGCCTCGCCGCCTCGCACGCCGATCTGCATGCCGCAGCCCACCGAGCAGTATCCGCAGGTGGTGGGCACCCAGCGTTCCGGGATCTTGGCGGCCGAGGTGAAGCCGTAGTCTGGGTCGCGCCCGTAGGCGTACTCTTGCTTCCGGGTGTCGAAGCCGAGCAGTCGCTTGAGACTCATGCCGCCGCCCTCCTCTCCAGAAACGGCATTGCCATGTTCTTGGGCACGACGCTGACGAAGAACAGGTAGCGCCCCACCAGCGCGCCGCATGCCGCGAGCGCGAACCCCAAGCCCGCGAAGCCCACCGCGGGCAGGCCGACAGCGCCCGTGGCGAGCAATCCGAGCCGGAGCAGGAAGAAGCGCGCGAGCGGCCCGGAGAGCAGTCTCGCGGTGGCCTGCTTCTCGTATTCATCGGTGCGCACGAACCCAAAAATGCGCCAGATCTCCAGCAGCACGTGAGCCACGGCCGAGACAGCCGCGCAGGCGAGCAGGACGCTGTCATATCGCGTTCCGAGCGTTGCCACCAGTAGCGGGCCCAGCGTTGTGCCGGTCAGGAAGAAATCGGCGATCGTCAGCGGACTGTTCCAGGCCGGGCGGCCCGGCACAAGATAGATGCGCGAAGTCGCGTACATCGCGAAGACGCCAATCGCCGAGGCGGCGGCGCCGATCAGCGAGGCGCCCGGCAACCCTGTCAGCAGCATCGCCGCGCAAACCGATGCCGCGGCGCCGAACGAGCTCAAGGCGAGGATCTCGCGACTGAGCCACGAGGTTTTCACATTGCGGATCGCAAGCGGCGCGAAGGCGGGCCGGCCCAGATGAAGCGGCGACGCCGTGAAGGACGCCAGTCCCAGCGCGAGCGACACCAGCGCTGCCGTTCGCAGCGCCTGCGAGCCGCCCGCCAGGCTCAAGAGCCACGTCGTCGCGAAACCCGCGATCGAGAGCTGGGTCAGCACCGTCATCAGCACCAGCGAGTAGTGCGGCTTCGCCGGCTTCACGCGGTGGAAGTCGGCTTTCTCGACATCGAGCGGCAGCCGCTCGGGCAGCGTGACCCGAGTTGTCGAGATCGTGTCGTCGGCGCCGGGCAAGCCCGGCGCGTTGGCCTCGTCGCGGTACTTGCTTCGCCACTCGCCGATGTCGACGATTTCGATCGCAAGTGCCTGGGAGGGGCAGGCGTCCACGCAAGCCGGGGCGTCGCCGTCGGCCAAGCGGCCGTGGCACATGTCGCACTTGCCGACCACGCCGCGAGCTTCGTTAAACGTCGGGACGCTGTAGGGGCAGTTCCAGATGCAGTACTCGCATCCGATGCAGGAATCGGCATCGTGCAGGACGATCCCGGTCCGGGGATCCTTGGAGTACGCCTCGGTCGGACAGCCCGTCATGCAGGCTGGATCGAGGCAGTGGTTGCAGCCCATGGACAGGTGCATGCGCTGCGTGTGAGGGAAGACGCCTCCCTCGACCTCTCCCACCCGCCGCCAGGAAACGTCGGCCGGGTTGTTGTTCTGCTCGGCACACGCTACCTCGCAGCACTTGCAGCCGACGCATTTCGACATGTCGAAATGGAAGCGGTACTGCTGGCCGTCCTCGAGCGGGATATCTGGAATCAACGGGGACGAGCCGACCAGCCCGCGCGCGGTGCGGGACTGCGGCGGAGCTTCTCCGAGAATCGTGAAAGGGTTCGCCGCTGTTCGCTCAGATGTGGCCAGTGTCTGCATTGAGTCTGTGCAATTCCTTTCTAGGCGTTGTGCGGATACACCGGACCCTTCGCGACGGCCTCTTGCGAGGCACCGTCCCGAACAGGGTCGGATAACGACAACAGGGAAACTCCGCGCTCGGCGCTGGCTCGCGCCGTGCGATTCGGCGGCTTCGAATCTACGCGGATCGAACCTCGCGGACAGCCTGGGTCCCGAGGCGGTGAGGCAGGGACGCCGGTGCGCCGCCCGCCTGTCTGTTCCGAAGCTAGCATGCCCGCGGCGCGATGTGAAGCAAAAATTTCTTATCGTCTGGATAACCGGCCAGCCGACCGCCGATGCGTTCCTACACTGGACTTGTAGTTTGAGATTCGCTCCCCGCCGAGCGGATTCCACGCCCTGTCAGAGTTCTGCCCGTAGCGGCGGAGTGACCGCGGTCCAGCCTAGTAGCCATACCGCAGCAGGGGGTATCGCATCCGGAGGAGGGACTTCCCATGGCGGGGGGCAGGAAGACAGCAGTGGTGATCGGCAACGGTCCCGTCGGGCACCGCTTCTGCGAGAAGCTGGTTGAATTCGACGGCGGCCGCGACTACGGCATCGTCGCCTTCTGCGAGGAGCCCCGGCCTGCTTACGACCGCGTCCATCTCACGTCCTACTTTGACCACAGGGATCCCGCCAAGCTGGCCGTAGCGCGCATCGAGTGGTATCGCGAGAACGGAATCCAGCTCCACGTGGGAGACCGCGCCCGGCGGATCGATCGCTCGCGTCGAACGGTCGTCTCGGAAGCGGGCTTGGATATCCCCTACGACTGCGTCGTCCTCGCGACCGGCTCGCGACCGTTCGTTCCGCCCATCGAGGGCATCGACAAGCGCGGGGTCTTCGTCTACCGCACGATCGAGGACCTCGACGCCATCATTGAGTACGCCAAGCACGCCCGCAGCTGCGCGGTCATCGGCGGCGGACTCCTCGGATTGGAAGCGGCCAAGGCCGCCTACGACCTCGGGCTCGAAACCCATGTCGTCGAGTTCGCCTCGCGCCTCATGCCTCGTCAGATCGACGAGGCGGGATCACACCTGCTCGTGCGCCAGATCGAGGCCCTAGGAGTCCGCGTGCACTTGCACAAGGCCACGCAAGGCGTTCTGGGCAACGGCCGCGTCACCGGAATGCAGTTCTCGGGCGGTGGAGGTCTCGACGTGGACATGATCATTGTCTCCGCCGGGATCCGGCCGCGTGACGAGCTGGCCCGGGACTGCGGACTGGAAGTCGGGCCGCGTGGCGGCATCTCCGTCGACGACGAGCTGCGTACCACCGATCCCGACATCTACGCGATCGGCGAGGCCGCCTTGCACCGCGGCACCATCTACGGTCTGATCGCTCCAGGCTGGGAGATGGCCGACGTAACGGCGGGCCGCCTAGCGGGCAGGGATGTGCGCTTCGAGGGAGCGAAGCTCTCGACGAAGCTGAAGCTGATGGGCGTCGACGTTGCCAGCTTCGGCGACTACGAGGCCCCGGCCGAATCCGCTGTTCCGCTCGTGGTGGACGACCCGTTCGCCGGCGTCTACAAGAAGCTGCTCTTCAGCGCCGACGGGAAAAGGCTGGTCGGAGGCGTGCTGGTTGGCGATGCCTCCGGATACTCCGAGCTGTCGGCCCTGGCCGAGTCCGACGAAGATCTGCCGTTCGAACCCGCGCGCCTTGCGGGCGTTGGCGGCGAAGGAGCAGCCGACATTTCCAGCGGCATCGGGGACGACGCGCAGGTCTGTTTCTGCAATAGCGTCACAAAGGGGGCGATCTGCTCGGCGATCCGCGAGCACGATCTGGCGACGGTCGGAGCCGTTAAGGAACACACGACGGCCGGGACGGGCTGCGGCGGATGCGTCCCGATGGTGACCGGCCTGCTGAACGCCGAGCTCGAGGCCGCGGGCAAGGCGGTGCGGAAGAGCCTCTGCGAGCATTTCGAGTACACCCGGCAGGACCTGTTCGAAATCATCAAGGTCAAGGGGATCCGGACCTTCGAAGAGGTCATCCGGGATCACGGGCAGGGATACGGCTGCGAAATCTGCAAGCCGGCCGTGACCTCGATCCTCGCATCGCTTTGGAACGAGAGCATCACCGACCCCTCCCACCACACGCTCCAGGACACCAACGACCGGTTTCTGGCAAACATGCAGCGCGGCGGCCTCTACAGCATCGTGCCGCGCGTGCCGGGCGGCGAGATCACTCCCGCCAAGCTGATCGCCCTCGGCACGGTGGCCAAGAAGTACGGCCTGTACACGAAGATCACGGGCGGCCAAAGGGTCGACCTGTTCGGGGCCCAGGTGCACCAGCTGCCTTCCATCTGGGAGGAGCTGATCGAGGCGGGCTTCGAGAGCGGGCACGCCTATGGCAAGGCGCTGCGCACGATCAAGAGCTGCGTCGGCACCACGTGGTGCCGCTACGGGGTCCAGGATTCGGTCGGGCTCGCTGTCCGCATCGAGAAGCGCTACCGCGGCATCCGCGCGCCGCACAAGGTCAAGGGCGCGGTGTCCGGCTGCGTTCGCGAGTGCGCCGAGGCGCAATCGAAAGACATCGGTCTGGTCGCGACCGAGACCGGATACAACCTCTTCGTCTGCGGGAACGGCGGGGCAAAGCCCCGGCACGGCGACTTGCTCGCTTCCTCCCTCGACGAGGAGACAGCGATCCGATACATCGACCGCTTCTTCATGTACTACATCATGACTGCGGACAAGCTGACCCGCACGTCGGTCTGGATTGAGCAGCTCGAGGGCGGCATCGAGCGCATCAAGGACGTGGTCGTCCGCGACAGGCTCGGCATCTGCGATGAGCTAGAGCGGCGCATGCAGTTTCTCGTCGACAGCTACCGCTGCGAGTGGAAGGAAGTGGTGGAAGACCCCGAGCGGAGGAAGCTGTTCCGGCAGTTCGTCAACACCGACGAGACGGACTCGGGCATCGAGATTGTTCCCGAGCGCGGGCAGTCCCGCCCAGCCGATTGGCCGAAGGATGGAGTGAAGCTCGAGCAGATCAAGCTTCCCGGGGGGCGGACTCTGGGCGAGTCGAGAGCAGCCGGGGGGCCGCAGCGCGGGCGCAAGCTCGAATGGGTCCGGGTTGGCAGGGTTGCCGACTTCCCGCGGAACGGAGGTGCGGCGGTGAAGGTCGGCGAGACTCAGATCGCAGTCTTCAACCTGACCGACAGGGGCCAGTGGCGGGCCTGTCAGAACATGTGCCCGCACAAGAACGCCTTCGTGCTGGCCAGGGGCATCGCGGGCAGCGCCGGGCTCTCGCCCAAGGTCACCTGCCCGCTGCACAAGAAGCCATTTTCGCTAGACACGGGCGAGTGCCTTTCGGGCGAACCCTACGCGCTGAAGGTCTTTCCCGTGCGGGTTGCAGGCGACGGGGTGTACGTGCTGATTCCCCCGGAGCGACAGCTTGACGCGCTGCTCGCAACGCCGCTGCACTTGATCCAGGCGGGAGACGCTGCAGCTGCACAGGCTTGCGCTGCCTGCACCTGAGCTGGATGAGGAGAAGTTGACGCCACGTTGGGAAGGATGGACTTGGAGTGAGAGTTGAAACGATCGAGGAGGTCGATCCGATGAATCGGAGATCGACGGCGGAGCCGGTGGATGGAGAGAGCGGCCTCGACGGGGACGCGCATCTCGAGTTCCTGCACCGAATCACTGGGCGCCTGGCCGTTGCCGACCCGCTGAACGAGGTGCTCGGACAGATCGTCGAATTCCTCAACGACGTGGTCGGCGCGGACTCGTGCTTCATCTACGTACTCGAAGACGACCAGCTTGTCCTGCGCGCGTCCAAGAACCCGCATCCGGAGTCGGTCGGCAACCTCCGCATTCCCCTGGGCGACGGCATCACCGGCTGGGTGGCCCAGAACCGGGAAGCCGTCGCGATTCCTCGCGGAGCGATGCGCGACGAGCGTTTCCGCCTGTTCAGCCAGCTCCCCGAAGACGGATTCGAGGCCTTTCTGTCGGTTCCGATCCTCGCTGGAGGACGCCTGATCGGCGTGCTGAACCTGCAGCACTGCCAGTGCCACGAGCACTCCCAGCAAGAGACAAAGCTGGTTTCGACGATCGGCCACCTAGTCGGAGCCGAGATCGAACGGGCGCGGCTAGACTCCGAAGTCGCGAAGCTTACCGGACAGCTGGCCACGCGAAAGCTGATCGAGAGGGCCAAGGGGATCCTGCAACGGGATCTCGGCTTTACGGAGGAGCAGTCGTACCTAAAGCTGCAACAGGAGAGCAGGCGCCGGCGCATGCCGATGAAGCAAGTCGCTGAGGCCGTGGTGCTCTCGGACGATCTCCGGCGCGCCCAACCCGAGAAATAGCGGTAACGTCCCGTCGCGAATTCGGTGTCAGGCGCTTCGTGCCAACCGCTGCCGTGCAGCGCTGGCTGGCGTCCCGCCAGTCGGCGGGCATTTCACTTTTCTGGCGCTAGCCGAACCGTAGTCCGAGGGTCGGGTTCCCGAGCCGAGGGGCGCCGTCCGCCGCGTCTGCGGTGCAGGGAGTCACCGTCCTTTACCGTGATACACTCCGCCCAAGTAATGGACGTCCAGATTCGGACTGTATTGCCGAGCGAATCGACCCTGATCTTCAGCTTTCTAACCCTAGCCGCCCGCATGCAGGAATCCGGAGAGCCGATTCAAAAGGCCCTGCGTGACCATGAGCTGACGAGATACTGGCAGAACTGGGGCCGGCAAGGCGATCTCGGCGTCGTGGCGGAGTCGGACAGCTTCGGGCACCCGGTAAGCTGCGCGTGGGTGCGGCTCTTCTCCCGCGAGGAGGCAGGAGCCGACTATGTGGGCGAAAACATTCCAGAACTCGCAGTCGGGACGATCGCCCCGGCCCGAGGGCTGGGAGTGGGCACGAAGACGCTGCAAGCTCTGCTGAGCCTGTGTCAGACCCGCTACTCCGGAGTGAGCCTGAGCGTCAGACTCGACAATCCGGCGATTCGTCTGTATGAACGGCTGGGATTTCGGAGAAGGTCGGCGAGCCCGATCATCAACCGGGTGGGCACGGAGTCGGTTGTGATGCTCCTGCGTTTCGATCAGAGTCCGGACAAGGCAGAGGGACGGACCTGAGCGTGATTCCGTCTTGCGAGAAGACCGGACCGAGAGCGCGAAGCGACATGTCGGCTCGGACCGACATGCCGTTCCAGTCGCTCTCGATCAACCCGATTCGTGACGCGATGTTCGTCTCATCGCCAGTCATCGCCGGCAACACGCTTTTCCTCCGCAACCGACGCGAGCGGCTCTGCATCGGCGAGAATCTAGCAGTGAGTTCCGGCCGAAGCGGTAATCGAGCATGAAAGCCCTGTTCAGATCATTGGCTCCTCTCATCGTCACTGCGGTGGCTGGCGCGGCTCCGAACGTGGTCTTGATCGTCTCTGACGACCAAGGCTACGCGGACATCAGCTGCTACCCGCACCCCGACGAGGTCCGGACTCCGAACCTGGATCGTATCGCCCGCGAGGGCGCACGCATGACCAGCGGATACGCGAGCTGTCCTGTCTGTGCGCCGACCCGGGCCGGCCTGCTCACAGGCCGGTACCAGCAGAAATTCGGCTTCTACACTGCTTCTGATTCGCGGGCGGGGCTGCCGAGGTCTGAGACCACACTCGCAGAGATCCTCGGCGACCACGGTTACGCTACCGGCGTCTTCGGCAAGTGGCATTTGGGCTACGCACCTCCGTACCGTCCGCTGGAGCGGGGCTTCGACACGTTCTACGGATTTCTGGGGCACGGCGGGCACGACTATTTCGACCTCGCCATCTCGGACGACGTCCGCTCGATCTACCGCGACCGGTCGCCGATAGACGACACAGGCTACCTGACGAGAAATATCACGAAGGAGACGATAGCGTTCATCGAGGACAACCGGAACCGGCCGCTCTTCGCCTACGTGCCTTATAACGCCGTCCACAACCCACTTCAGGCACCGGAGGACTATGTTCGGCGCTATTCGAGCCCAGACCCGGAGCGCAACACCTACCTGGCCATGCTCGCGATCATGGACGAGGGCGTGGGAGCGATTCTCGACACGTTGGACCGCCTCGATCTGTCCGACAACACCCTGGTCATCTTCTTGTCCGACAACGGCGGCGCTCGAGGCACGACGGCGAACAACGGCGCCCTGCGAAACTTCAAGCACAGCGTGTACGAAGGCGGCCTTCGCGTGCCGTTCCTGTTGCGGTGGCCAGGAACGATTCCGGCAGGAACCGTTTCTGACGAACCCGTGATCTCCATCGACGTGTTTTCCACCGTACTCGCCACGGCCGGCATTGAGCCTCCCGCTGGACTCCAACTGGACAGCCGCGACATTCTGCCTGCCCTGACGGGACAGTTGGATCGACCTCTCCACGAGGCGCTGTACTGGAGTTGGATTGACAAGGATTCCGATACCGGCTGGGCGATCCGCAAGGGGCGCTGGAAACTATTGGCCGACAAGGGTGGCATCGAACTCTACGACCTAGAGGCGGACCTCAGCGAGACCCGCGATCTAGCCCCGAATCAGCCGATGATCGTCCAAGCGCTGCTTGCCGACTACAAGAGCTGGCAGAACCAGCTCCGTCCCCGAATCCGTCGGCGGCGGTGAGCCCGGCTCGGGCTCTCACTTGACGGCGACGTCGGCCTACTGTGTCGGAGCTGGCTTCGAGCCCGCCTCTTGGGGGCGGATCAGAGCCGCAGACTCGAGTTCCGCAGACCCCTCCGTGAGGACGTAGCGACTGTTGGCATCCAAGCGCGTCCACTCCTGCCTCAGACCGCGAGGCCACGTCACGCGAACCGCCTCAACCTCGCGCGCCTGGCCGAGTCCGAAGTACAGGGCTGAGTCGCTCTGCGAATAGTAGCTCCCGCCGCCCGCGACAGCCTGAGCCTGTCGGCTTTGCCCGGCCGAAACCTCCACTCGGGCCCCGATCGCGCTGCGATTCGACTCAACGCCAACCAACTTGACCACGATCGCATTCGTGCCGTCGGGAACGTTCTTCAACAGCGTTGGCGGTTGGTTCACGTTGACGATGACAACTTCCGGATGGCCATCGCCGTCCAAGTCCCCGGATGCCAGGCCGCGGGCCGGCCGAGGGACTTCCAGTGCGGGCCCGGACGCGTCCGAGACATCTTGGAACCGCCCCGCGCCCAAGTTCCTGAACAGGAGGGTCGGCTGCCGGTAGGTCTCGCCGATGTCGGCGCTGTCCACCTCTGGGTATACGTGGCCGTTGGCGAGCATCAAGTCGGGCAGGCCGTCTTCGTCGGCGTCGATGAAGAGCGCCCCCCAGCCAAGGAGCTGGTGCGCCCCGAGCCCGGCTTCAAACGCAAGATCCTCGAAGAAGACCCCGTCTTCGTTGTTGTAGAGCGACGGCAAATCGCCCGAGAAGTTCGTCTTCGCGATGTCGAGGAAGCCGTTGCCATCGTAGTCGGCCACGGCCACTCCCATCCCGGCTTGGAGCTGGCCGTCGGCGCTATAGGCCACGCCGGCTTCGGAGCCGATGTCCGTGAAGGTGCCGTCGGCGTTGTTGCGATACAGCAGGCTAGGCGTCATGTCGCAAGCGACGTAGATGTCGATGTCGCCGTCGATGTCGAAGTCTGCCGCGATCACGCCGAGCCCGTAGCGCCCACCCGCCTCGAGGATTCCAGCGGACGCAGAAACATCCTCGAATTGACCGTCTCCCAGATTCCGATACAGCAGGTTGGTCGCGCGTGGAAGCCCTCGGGGGCCGCACATGACCGGGATGCCCTTCCACTCGCAGGCCCCTGAGGAGCCGGGCTTGGGCGTATTCTCCGGATCGAAGTCGACGTAATTGCTCACGAACAGGTCCAGCAAGCCATCTTGGTCGTAGTCCAAGAAGGCACAGCCGGCACCCCACCTGCGCGAATCGGCCGGCTGGGCGAGTCCCTCGCTAGAGTCCACGAACCTGCCTTTCTGATTGCGGTAGAGCACGTTCGAGCCGAAGTAGGTGACAGCCAGATCGTCCCAGCCGTCGTTGTCAAAGTCGCCCACGCACACGCCCTGCCCCCAGCCCCTTGCTGTGAGCCCCATTTCGAGCGCCGACTCGGTGAAGTGGCCTCGGCCGTCGTTCACGTAGAGCATTGACGGCGGGCTCTTGCCTGCTTCAGCCAGCGGGAAGGTGGTGCCGTTCACGACGAAGATGTCGTTGTCTCCGTCTCGGTCAAAGTCAAGCACTGCGGCACCGGTGCCCGTGGTCTCCAAGATGTAGTTGCTTTCTGTCGCGCTCCCGAAGGTGACCGGGGCGCGCAGCCCCGCTGAAGGGGCTATATCCACATACTCGGCGGACCCGCCCGGAATCTCGGCGGGCAGCCCGAGGGCCAATGCCAAGACGGGGAAAGAGCAACGCAAGTACGGCAGGCTCGTTCGAGGCCATGCTGCCAAGCGTCGGCACAAATCAGGAATTCGATCAGGGGGCACGGGCCTTGGTGCCGTCCAGATTCCTACCATAGCCCAGCGGCCCCGCCCTCGCCCCGGTACGGTCCCGACACTTCCACAGTAGCGTCGCGTTTAGTCCGAGTGCTGAAACATGTCTCTCGGCCCGCGAACGGTGACTGAATCAAGCAGCGAACCACAGCCGCATTCGGTAGAATCCAGTCACTATGGATCGTGCAAGGGTTGCAACGGTATCGGTGCTGCTATTGCTCGTCTGGGTTGCCATCGGGCTGCGTTCCGGGCCTGCGACAGCCGCTGCTGATTCCGATGCCCTTGCTTGGGGTGCGAGCGATCCGTCGTGGTCACCCGATGGCAAGCGCCTTTCGTTCTCGCTCTTCGGCAGCATATGGACTGTTGACCCAAATGGCGGCGTAGCTGCCCAGCTCTCATCGTCCAAGGGTTTCCACGAGCATCCCGCTTGGTCGCCTGACGGCGCTTCCGTTGCGTACATCGTCGGGCAGAACCCACGCGGCCGATTCGCCAAGGTCGGGGGAAAGCTGGCGATCATAGAGGCCGAGACCGGTGCCGAGCGAGTGCTGGACCTGCCCCACGTCACGGCCGGCACTCCGGCGTGGTCCCACGACGGGACCAAGATCTTTTGTGCGCTGCTGGTCCCCGGCCAAGGTGCACTGTTGCACGCGATCGACCCGAAATCGGGAGTTGCGAAGCCATTGCACACCAGGCCCCAGCGCAATCCGGCAGGCCCATGGGTCGAGGCTTCCGGCGGTGCGGAAGCGATCCTTTTCGCCGCGCAGCGCGTCGGAGCGCCGCAAGTCTGGTCGCTTCCCGCTCGACTCGACGGATTCACCGTCCAACTCCCTCTCACCCGCTACGTGCCTGAAGACATCGTGGTGCTCGATGGCGTGAGCGCCGTTCCGACGGGAGGCTCCATTTACTCCGCTGACGTGATCAATGAGCGTGGAAACTTCGAGCTGTACCGAGTGCCTTCCCGCGGAGGCGAGCCGGTTGCTCTGACTGCCACGCCTCGGCACGAGCTTTCCCCGGAAGTCTCTGCGGATGGCACTAGGATCGCTTTCGCCTCAAACAAGCTCGGCAACATGGACGTGTTCACGATGCCGGTCTCGGGCGGCGAAGCACAGCACGTTCGAATCGAGGGATTGCAATTTCGCCGCCCTTCGGGAAGGATCCGGGTGACCGTCGTCCACGAAATGGATCGCCCCGCCGCGGCTCGGCTATACGTCGAGGCCTCCGACGGCAAGGGCTACGCGCCTCAAGGAGAGCCGATTTTCTACTATCCCCTCGAACCGGGCGGACGCCGAGACGCGTTCTTCGTCGCAGTCGGCTCGGCGGAGTTCGAAGTGCCGGCTGGGCCGTTGAGACTCACTGCGGTCAAGGGATTCGAGTACAGGATGCTCGGAAAGACTGTTGATGTCGAAGCCGGCGGCACTGCCGAAATCACCCTAAGTCTCGAACGCTGGACAAACTGGAACCAACGCGGCTGGTATTCGGGAGAGAACCACTTCCATGCCAACTACCTCGGAAGCTACTACCAGCAGCCGGCACAGTCGCTTGCATGGCTGAAAGCCATGGACCTCAACGCCGCCAACATGATCGTGGCAAACGCGCAAGGAGCGTTCATTCACGATAAGGAGTTTTTCACCGGCCAAGTGAGCCCGCTGTCGACGCCGCTTCGATTCCTGTACTGGGGGCAGGAATACCGCAACAGCGACCCGCTCGGACACATGGGCTTCTTGAATATCAAGAGCCAGGTTCCCCCTTCCTATACCAGTGTTCCCGGAAGCGACTCCCCCTTCGACTTTCCGTTGAACACAATGGCCGCGATCGAGGCTCGCAAGCAGGGCGGCTTGGTGACCTACATGCATCCGATCGGTGGCGCGACACGCGACGTGTTCGACACCAATCTCGGTGCCAAGGAGAGCATAGTGACAGCCGCCATGGGCGCATTGGACACGATCGATCTCCTGCCCTACGGCGACAGCGCGTATCGGCTTTGGTACACCTTGCTGAACTGCGGCTTCCGAGTCGCCGCCGGTGCCGGCACCGATGCCTTTACGAACTGGCGCGGCATCAACCGAGTTCCCGGCGGAAGCCGCCAGTATGTCCACGTCGGGGGAACGATGAGCTGGGACCGCTGGATCGAGCGGTATCGCGAAGGCCGGTCGTTTGCGACCACAGGGCCTCTGCTTACATTCGACGTGAACGGCAGCGAAGTCGGAGAGGAGATCCAGATCCGTCCCGGTTCGACGTACCGGGCGACGCTGACGGCCGATGTCATGTCCCGCACGCCGCTTGACAGGGTGGAGTTTATCCACAACGGGAGAGTGATCGGGAGCGTCGATGCGGACGGTGCCCTGACGGTGCGAGCGCAAAAAGAGGTGCAAGTCAGTGAATCGAGCTGGTTTGCCGCCCGGGTGTACGGGCCCGGTGCGCCTGGACTCACGACGCGAGCGATGGCCCATTCCAGTGCCGTCTACGTGACTGCCGGGCAGCAGCAAGTGCTGGTGCGCGAGGATTTGGAATTGGCTATACGGTGGGTCGATCGGCTTTGGGGGTATTTGATCGAGCGGGACAACTTCGGTTCGGCAGAGAATCAGGACGCGGCGGCTGACATGATCGGTCGCGCTCGAAGGCACCTCTACGAAAAGCTAAGCGAGCTCTGAGCGCGGTCGCCTCCCGTGTGGCGATCGCCTGGGCCACCACGCATCGTGAACATCTGTTTGATCATCGGGCCCTGTCTTCCTGCGTCACGAGATCGACTCTCCCGAAACGCTTGCGCGGCACGGCGGCTATCGGCGATTCCGTGGCCGCGATGGCCCGAAGCATTGGCTCCCTCTTCGTCGCGGGAACGAACCTGGTGGAACCCTCGCCTGCCACGGCAGCCCCGCACACGAATTCGGGATCTTGCAGGCGCACTCCCAGCCGCTCGTGGGCCCGGCGGAGGACGGCTTCTCAGTAGATTGCAGCTGACTTCACACACGTGGCCACGGACGAATCGCCACAATCTGGATGACGTGGCCTCGATGCGGCCGAATGCCGCATCAACGACTCGGAGGCATCGTTGAGCGAGGCCAGGTGTGCGACTCAGAAGTTGGCCCCAGCCTTAACGCCCCCTCCTCGCGACCGGTCTGCGGCATCAATCGATTGACCGGTAGTCGAGCGTGTCCGCAAAGAGAGATCTAGTAGATTGCCTAGCGAACCGCAGGGCCCAGTCCTCGAAGGGCGTCCGCAAAAAAGGCCCCCGCCCCGGAGGGCGGAGGCCGTTGCGAGCTAAGCGGACGAGCCGCCTAGAACATGAACCGCAGCGCGAGCTGGAAGTTTCTGTTCAGGCCAGCGCGCGTGCCAAAGATCTGACCGAAGTTGCCCGATCCGTGCGTTGAATTCGGCCGATTGAACTGTGGTGTGTTCATCAAGTTGAACGACTCGATTCGGAACTGCAGCTTGGAACTCTCCGTGATTGGGAAGTCCTTGAACAGCGACAGGTCCACTGTGTTGGTGGGCGGGCCGATGTTGCTGTAATTCCCGAGAGCCCCGTAGGTGCCGACCGCCGGGTCTTGGAACGCAGACGTGTCGAACCACTCCTCAGGAGAGCGACCGCCGGAGGGGGCCGCGTTGGGATCTCTGCCCGATACCGGATCAGGACGCGTCGTTCCCGTGCAGGAGCAGATCGCACGGTTGGTTCCTATGCTGAAGTAGTTACCTGTCTGCAGCGTCAGAATGCCGTTCAGCTGCCAGCCTCCAACGATCATGTTCGCGGCACCGCTCAGGTTGCTCGGCGTCGGAAGGTTCCAGTTGCCACTAAGAACAAAGCGGTGCCGTATATCAAAGCTGGCGTGAGAGTACTCCAAAGACTGGTGCGGCGTACGGAACCCAGGGCCGCCAGAGAGAGTCGTGCCCGTATCCGCCAGCGCGTGACCCCACGTGTAGGCGGCGAGGAAGCCTAGACCGTCCGAGTAGCGCTTGTCCAGCTTCGCCGTGAAAGCGTGGTACGCCGAGCGGCCGTTGCTGTTGGTGAAGGTGATGTTGGTATTGCCCACCACGTGCGCGAAGGGCCTCCGGTCAAAGCCTGAAACATTTGGACGCGGGTCGTTCACCACGGGGTTGCCGTTGTAGTTGTCCGTCAGGCGGTTGCCCTTGGAGCCGATGTAGGCCAGCTCGAGGACCGAACTCCAGCCCAAGTCGCGCTGCAGGTTGAAGTTCCACTTGTTCACCAATGGCCAGCGGCGCTGCGTGTAGAGCGACCGGAAGGAAATCGGGGCGGGAAGCGTGAACGCGTCGACCGGGAAGCCGTCCGAGAACTTGCGGACGAAAGGGTTCGCGTCCGACGGCCGGTCCTTGACGAACCGCGTCTCTTGGTTGAAGGGTACATTCTCGCCACGATTCGGGTTTCCGCCCTCGTTCTCTTCGGCGCCGTAGAAGATGCCGTAGCCAGCGCGAATCACCGTGCCGGGCATCACCTCATAGGCGAAGCCGATCCGAGGAGCGATATTCGTCCGATCCCACTCAGTCAGATAAAGCGATGCCTCGCCACGCGACACGGCGATCGCCGGGTAGTCGGTGGCGAAGTTCGGCGGCAGCGGAGCATCCTGGTCCTTGCCTTGGGGAATGACAAGGGTAGGCTGGCTGTGATCGGTGCCAAACACGTCAAGGTGGGCCTGGCGGCCAAACTTTTCGCCGATCGGGGTTGTCACCTCGTAGCGCACGCCAATGTTGACGGTGAGCTTGGACGAGACCTTCCAGTCGTCCTGGACAAAGAACGAGTAGGCATCCTTGAACGACGAAATGAAGTTCGCGGTCGTGATGCGAGCCCAGTGCACGTCGCCGAGCAGCCAAGACGCCATGCCGTCGCCGGTGTCGTTGAATCCGACTTGGTCCGAGTCGGCCCGGTTGAAGTCCATGCGGCCGCGAGGAGACGGCACTTGGAAGAACGGGAAGCCGATCGGGCGGTACTCCGCGCCGAACTTGATCGCGTGCGAGCCCTTGTTCCAAGAGACGTTCTGGATGAAGTCCCAGACGTTGTTGTACTCCTGCGTCGGAAGCCACTCGGACCCGCCGACAGTGCTATAGCCCTGCGGACCCAGGCGCATCATGCCGCCATTGTTCGTGGTGAACGGGTTGAGCCCCCCGAAGCCTAGGCTTGAGAACGAGTCCGCGTCCGCGTTGCTCTGGACGCGGGTCGTGATGAGGCGCGAATAGGCGACGCGGGACTCGGTGATGAACGTGGGCGACCAGATCTTCGTGTAGCTCAACATCGCCGCGCGGCTGAGGTTCTCCTCCGTTTCTCCCAAGAAGCCACCGGCGTCGAGATCGCCGGGCAGCGGCGGGGACTGGAACTTCTGTTCGTCAATCCAGCTCAAGCTGCCGAAGAGGCTGTCGTTGTCCGAGATGCGGTGGTCAACGCGCACGTCAAACTGATGGACGTCCCGGGTTGCGTTACGCGTGGTGAAGTAGTTGCCGCCGGGACGCTGGCCTGGCGCCGTAAGGTTCTGGTTTTCCGCCGGATACTGGCCGATCAGGTTCGAGGCGATCGGGTCGAACATCGTTTGGGGGATCCTGTTGTCGGGGAACGGGTCGCGAATGACAGTACCGCCCACTTCCCTTTGCGTGTCGCGGTCGAAGATCTGCCCGCGGGTGATGTCGCGGCCGAGGGCGTCCTGGCCGAGCACGTCGCCTGCACGGAAGACAGAGGTGAAGTCGCCTTGAGCCATGCCAGGGGCCGGCACGGTGAGCGTGCTGGACAGGCTGCTATCGCGGATCAGCGTGCCCTGATAGTCGGCGAACCAGAACGTGCGGTTCTTTGCGATCGGACCACCGACGGCAGCACCATACTGGTTCTGCTTATAGCCTTGCCGCGGCTGGCCGTTCCGGTTCAACTCCCAAGGATTGGCATTGAGCTTGGTGTTCTGCAGGAACTCGAACAGGGTGCCGTGTACTTCGTTGGTCCCGGACTTGATCGTCACGTTGACCACGCCGCCGGCGGCGCGCCCGTACTCGGCGTTGTAGCCGTTCGTCAAGATCTGCATCTCGCCGATGGCCTCGACCGACGGGCCGACCACGTAGGCGGTCTGGTTGATGAAGTCGATGACGTTGACGTTGTTGTCAACGCCGTTGAGCAGGAAGTTGTTCTGCCCGTTCGAGCGCACGCCGTTGGCCGAGAAGCCGCCGCCGGCGGCGTCACGCGCACCAGGTTCGGCGGGCACGACCGCGGGCACGGTCCGAGCCAAGAACGCAAACCGGCGCTGGCCGCCCAAGGGCAGCTCGCTGGTCTGGCGGTTCTCTAGCGTGCCGCCCATCTGGGTCGTCTCGGTCTGCAGGGCCGGGGGCGCGGCAGAGACCTCGATCGTTTCCGTAACCTCGCCGATCTCAAGCACGAAGTTGGCCTGGACTCGGCCGGCGGACTGCAGGATCACGCCGCTCTGGACCGAGCGCTTGAAACCCGGCGATTCGCAGGCAATCGTGTAGGCGCCCGGCTTGATGAGGGGCCGGATGTAGTTGCCGATGACATCCGACTCGACCGTGTCGGTCACGCCAGTTGCCTCTTCGGTGATTGTGATCGTGGCTCCCGGAATGGCGGCTCCCGAAGGGTCCGTCACGCTGCCGAGCAGCGTGCCCATGTCTCGCTGTGCCATGGCCGGCACCGCGGCCAGCAGCACTGCGAGCAGCACCGCTGGGATCAATGAATACGAGCTTCGTCGCATGTAGATTCCTTGTTTCCTCCTGTTCCGGAACCAAGCCGGAACCTCAATACAGTCAAGAGCAGAGACCTTTCTCAGGCCAATCCACCCCACCGCTAACAGTATACGCACAGGGCGCGGCACGAGTGCAAATCGCAGGTTCTCGGCAGGCGGTGAGAGCACGCTGCGGCACCCGGCGGCCTGGCTCGAGTCGAGTCCCGTCCCGGCGAGTCTTGGTAGGTCGGACGGTGGCGCGGCACCCAACTCAGAGTCGAGGCTGCACGGGCGCGACTCTAGCTCCGCTAGCGACTTCCCGCTGGAGCGGGCGCCAAGGCTGCGAAATCTGTTTGCACGAAATGCGCCAAGGCGGAGTATTCATAATGTGAGGGCCGTGGCTGGAGCAGTTCCCGTCGGCAATGCGGTCGCCTGGATGAGGCGCGACTCAGCTCCTGTTCGGGACGCCGAATCTGCTCGCCACCTGATTGCGGCAGCGCAATCTGGGGACACAGCGGCATTCGGCCGCTTGGTCGAACTCCACCAGCAAAGAGTGTTCCGCACGGCTCGCGCCATCTTGGGAAACGACGCGGACGCACAGGATGCGGCGCAGGAGGCCTTCCTCAGGGCGTTCCGCCACCTTGCGAGCTTTGATCCGAAGAGGGACTTGGCGGCGTGGCTCTACAGGCTCACGGTCAATGCCTGCCGCGACATGACCCGGCGCAGGCCCCGAAAGGGGACAGCGGAGATCGACACCGAAGTCTTGGTCGCGCGTGATCCTGGACCGTTCGAGACGGCCGCTCTGCAAGAACAGCGGGACTTGACCCGCCGCGCGATTGCCCGGCTGCCCTACAAGGAACGGGTGGCCATCACCCTGCGCGACCTTGAGGGCCTTACGACCGCAGAAGTCGCGGCGGCCCTGGGAACGACCCAGGCCACCGTTCGCTCACAAGTGAGCGCAGCCCGCGCGAAGCTGCGCCGATACATCCTCGGAGGCAGGCGGAGCCAGACATGAACTGCCCCACCGAGCTCGAACTCTCGCTATTCGCCGGCGGTGATGCCCGGGAGCGCCAAGCCCGCCGGATCGCACAACACCTGCGTTCTTGCCACGCCTGCGCGCAAGCGGTGGATGAGTTCCGAGTGGTCCGGTCGGCAGTGATGGACAGCCGCGCTCCAATGCCGCCCCGCCTGCGCTCCGCACTGCCAACGCAGGTGCAGTCTCGGATCGCAGTCGAGCAAGGCGACTCCGATCAAGTGTCACTGTGGCGCCGGCTGCGCTGGGGCGTCGCAGGAGTCGCGACAGCCTGCGTCTCGATTGCCATCTTGGGCCTGCAGCCGGACTGGCAAGCCTTGGAACTGCCACGGGCGGTACTGGCCCCCGCCCGGCCTCCCGCGCAGGGGTTCGCACTTTCCGAGTTCTCGCGGTTCGGATCATCGCCCGCCCCGTCGGCAGCGGCGAGGCCTGAGACCGGCGCCGATCCGCTCAATGCGGCCAAGCTGAGTCTGATTGCGGATGCCGACGGCGGTGCAAGGCTCCGCATCCCATCCAACGACCCAGCGATTGAAATTCACTGGCTGATGGACTGAAGGAGGTAACATGACACGCCATGCTATTCCCGCACTTTGCCTGACCCTGCTCTTGCTGGTTGGCTCGCCCTCAACGCTGACCGGTGCAGAGGACGAGCAACTCATGCGCATCTACCGCCCGAAGCACGCACAGGCCGACCTGCTGGAAGACCTTGTGCGCCAGTCGGGACCGCTGGTCAGGGCAGACCCAGCGCTAGGCGTGGTGCTGGTTCAAGGAGACCCTGCCCAAGTTTCCATGGTGATCGAGACGCTCGCCGAAGTAGACATGCCACAGCCAGATCCAGCACCGGCAGACCCAGCGCCGGCAGACGTGGTCCTTGACCTCCACCTCGTTGGCGCATTCCGCAGCGAGGCGGACTCGTCCGTCGCACCGGAACCGGTACAGAAGGCCATCGACGAGATCCGGGACACATTTCCCTTCGCGTCGTACCAACTGCTGGAGTCCCTGACTGTTCGCACCAGTCCCGACGGCCGCATCGCTTCCGTCAGGGGCCAAATCCAGAGCCAGGACCGGGTGGACTACAGCGTCATGCTCCTCCTGGCAGACGAGCGCCCTAAGCCGGAGGCGATCAAGTTGAGCCTGGTCAAGCTCGAGCTCAGCCGAACTGACTCAGCCTCGGGTAAAGAAACGGCGCAAATCGAGACTCAACTCACAGCGGCACACGGCAAGACACTGGTCGTCGGCAAGACGGGAGTGCGGGGCATTGCGGACGGAATTTTCCTGCTGCTGACGGCGCGCCTCGAGTAGTGTGCGGCGCCAGAAGCGCGCATCGCTAGTCGTTCAAGCTGGCACGCTCGGAACACGGCCCGCCGGACGGAACCCGGAGTTCACTGGAACCTGCAACTCGCTGCAGCACCAAGGCCCGTCGTGACTCTGCGGGCGAGATCAGGTCAGGATGTCCTTGACCACGTGGCCGTGCACGTCGGTCAGCCGGAAGTCGCGCCCGGCGTGGCGGTAGGTAAGCCGCTCGTGGTCCATGCCAAGCCGGTCCAAGATGGTCGCCTGGAAATCATGCACCGTCACCGGATTCTCGGCGATGCCAAAGCCCATCTCGTCACTGGACCCGTAGACCATGCCGCCCTTGACTCCGCCGCCGGCCAGCCACGAGCTGTAGACCTTGGAGTGGTGCCCGCGTCCTTCGGCACCGGGCGACGGGCAGGTCGGCGTGCGCCCGAATTCCGTCGTCCATACCACGAGGGTGTCGTCCAACATGCCGCGCGACTTCAGATCCCGGATCAGTGCTCCGATTGGCTGGTCGACATTCTTGGCCATGCGGTTGTAGTTCGCCATCTTGGCGTGCGTGTCCCAGTTGTGGTCGATGGCCGTGCCGCCATCGATCAGCTCGACGAAGCGAACGCCTCGCTCGACCAGCCGCCGTGCCACTATGCACTGCCAAGCGAAGCCATCGGTGCTGCCGCGCTCGAGCCCGTACATGTTCAGGGTTGCGTCAGACTCCTTCGTGAGGTCGAACGCTTCGGGCGCTTCCACTTGCATGCCGAACGCCGTCTCGAACGACTTGATGCGGGCCGACAAGTTGGTGTCCCGCTCGCGTCCCTGCAGGTGCTGCCGGTTGAAGTACTCCAGCAGGTCCAGCTCGGTGCGTTGCTGGTTGCTGGTTGTCCGCTGGCTCATGTGCGCGATCGGCTCGTCGCCCGGCACGATGCGCGTGCCCTGGTGCAACACCGGCAAGAAGTCCGATCCCCAGACCTGCCCGCCCGCATACGGAATCTCGGGCGCGATCACCATGAACGACGGCAGGTTCTGGTTGAGCGTGCCCAACCCGTAGCTCACCCACGAGCCGATGCTGGGCCGGTTGAACGTCGCCGATCCGGTGTGAATCCCCAGAGTCGCGCCGAAGTGGTCCCCGTTCATGTTGGTCATCGAGCGCACGACCGCAATGTCGTCGATGACCTCGCCGGTGTGCGGGAATAGGTCACTGACTTCAATGCCGCTCTGGCCGCATGGACGGAATTCCCAATCCGCTCCCTTGTAGACGCGGTTCTTGCTGTGCCGCTGGTCGTGGTTCTGCCGCAGGAAGGGCTTGGGATCGAACGTGTCCACGTGCGACACGCCGCCCGTCATGAACAGGAAGATGACCTGCTTGGCCTTGGCCGGGTAGTGCGGTTTCTTCGGGCTGAGCGGATCAGCCGCGGTCGAGCCCAGCATTTCCGACAGCAGGCCGGGCAGAAGCAGTCCGCCACCGGCGAGCGAGCGGATCGTCTGGCGTCGATTCAATCCTCGGGCACGCAACATGGCAGTCTATATGGTACCACCGAAGGGCAATCGCATGAAGCGTTTCGACTACGTGTTCCTCATCTTGTCTGGATTCTTTCTCTCCAGCCTGGTCCTGGCGAACACGTTCGTTTTCAAGTTCCTCGACGTTCCGCTGCCGATCGTCGGCGTGGCCACGATCAGCTTGGGCGTGCTGCCCTACCCGATCACCTTCCTATGCACCGACCTCATCAGCGAGTTGTACGGCAAGCAGCGCGCCAATGCGATCGTGCTGACCGGAGCCGCGGTATCGATATACATGCTGGTGCTGCTGCAGATCGGACGAGTGCTGCCGGTGTCCCACTTGCAGGAACCTGTCATCCAAGACCATTACATGGCGGTCTTCGGCCAAAGCGCTCGTGCCATCTTCGCCAGCATGGTGGCTTACCTGATAGCGCAGTTCGTGGACATTCGCCTCTACCACTTCTGGCGCAAGCTCACGGACGGGCGGTATCTGTGGCTGCGCAACAACGCTTCGACCATGCTGAGCCAGCTCATCGACACGACGGCAGTGGTGACGATCTTGTTCTACGGCGTCTGGTCGTGGTCTGAGATCACAGCGGTGATCATCGCCAGCTATATCTTCAAACTGCTGGTCGCAGCCGCGGACACACCCTTGATGTACTTGGGCACTTGGCTGTTCGCGGACATCCGGGAGGAGTCCCGCCGGCGCGGCCTGATCCACGAGTCGGCCTAGAAATGCCGCAAGCCGCCAGCGGATCAAGCGTCTTCGACGACTTGCAGCGTCATGCCCTCGACGAGGTGCCCGGCCCTCTCGCGGAAAGCTGCCATGTGCGGCGCCCGGGCATGGGCTTGCAGGGCTTCCATGCTTTCCCACTGCTCAACAACCGTCATCCGCTGGGGGTCCAGCGCCTGAGTCTTCCAACCCGTCTCGGCATCAACGCACGGGCAGTACTGGACACAGCCGTCCTCGGCGAGCACATTCGGCACGTTCCCCTTGAAGAGCGCTACGTACTCGTCCAAGGCTCCCTCTTTGACGCGGATTGATGCGATGACGTGAATCATGGTTTCCACATTGTCGCAAGGGGACGGGTGCGGCATTGAATCCTAAGCCATCGACTCTTGCCCGAGGCCGCTAGATGCGAATCCATCGCGTTTTCGGGTCGCAACGAAGAGATAGAGGCAGATAGGTAATCGCCCGTTCGAGACGTCAGCGACGATACGATACTAGCGGTGCGGTCTGCACAATCGTTAAGCCGCAGTCCGGCCGCGAACGGAGCACGGTCGGGCACCAGCGCAGTGAGGTCGCGGCCCGATCGCTCGAAGCGCATGGGCCACAGGAACTAACACTCCGACGCTAGGCATCGACCGCTTCCGGACGCCATGCAGAACTACAGTCCAGCAATCAAGCGTCTGATCGATGGCGGCCTCTTCGAGCGCCTTCCCGTGACCTTCGCCGTCTACTCCCTTGATCGCATCAGGGACTGGCAGCGTCTCTTCCCTGCCGAACAGGGCTACTTCGAGAGGCTGTTCGGCCTGCTGGAGCGATCCTCCGACGAAGCTGTCGCAGAACTGTTCGACCCGTTGCGGCAGGTCGAGCAGAAGATGGACATCCGCGGGGGAATCTGGAAGACCAAGGACTTCACGCTTGAGCACGTGGACTTCCTGCAGCGCAATCGCCACCTCGCCGAATGGCGCCAGGCCATCGCCGGTATCTTCGCCCGGATCGACCCATTGCTCGACGCCGAGGTGGCGCGCGCCGGCAAGCCGCGCTTGGTGGCAGTCGTCTCTCCGGCCGAGCTTCCGATGGGACCCGACCGCATGTGGACGCGGATCCGCGACCGCGGGCGCGTGGTGCCGCTAGCGCTGGCCGACGATGCGCCGCTGCGCGACTATCTCGCCCGCCTGTTGAGCGGGGCCGCGCTGGCCGGGCAGCGCCCCAGCATCTTCGACCTGTATGGCGCCCAACGCTCCGAAAGCCAGTTTGACACCTGGGTGGTCGAGGCTTCTGACCCGCTGATGCGCCTGGCCCGGGGGTTCGCCGGCTGGACCGGCCTGAGCTTCGAACGCATGGCCGACCTGCGTCAGGCGCTGATGAAGGATGTCAACGAACTGGTCACCCAAGAGAAGATTCCCGGGCCGCGTCAGCTGGGCGAGCGCCTGCAGAAGATGAATCCGGGAGCCCTGCGACGGGCTGCCGGACGCGATCCGGTCATGCAGGACTTCCTCCAATCGGTCCTGCTCAACGGCAACGGCACGCTGCTGATCAACAACACGTTTGTCGAATGGGCGTCCTTGCAGGCCATCCGGCGGGCGCGCCCTTCGGTGTTGCTCGCCTCGTTCGGGATCCGCAACAAGGTCAAGCCGTTCAGCAGCCTGCTGATCTATTCCGACCAAGAGGAGACCAACCCGATTCCCACGCAAGCAGACATGCTGGGCTCATACGTCGACTTGGAAGTGTTCTACCAGTACATCTGGCAGGAATGCGAGAAATACGCCGAGTACCGGCGGAACACGGCGTACCTCTTCATCGGAACGGGCATGGACGCATTGTTCGCGATCGCGCCTCCGGATTTCCCGCTGCTCGTCTCGGACGCGCCCCAAAGGCCCGAGGAGGTCTTCCTGAGTTGCGCCGCCTGGCTGGGGCTCGATCCGCGCGCTGCCGGCTGAGCGATCGTGCCGGCGGTAGCGGCGCACGCTGCGATTCCCGCTAGCGATCAAGAACAAGCCTGTATGTCGAAGAGTGATCTCGATATTGACGTTAGCCAGGACCCGTTCTAAACGATCCTCGCGAACTGTGCGGGAGACGTGGGTGGACAATTAGGGCATGTCCGAACTGCCCGATCCGCGCCCGGTATTTACCATCGTCATGGGCTGCGACGGAGTCGGCAAGACTGCTTGGAAGCGCAACAACTACGACCTGCTGCCGAGCCGCTATTTCGACCGAGACTCGTTCGCCGGTGGCATCGGGGACTGGAACAGCCCGGAGGCCCACGCCCGGACGCGAGTGTACGTCGATGCCCAGATTGAAGAATCGATCAACCAGCGGCTGGACTTCGGCACGGAAAGCACCTATTCCGGTCAGCCCGGCCCGGTCCTCGTGGAGCGCGTCATCAAGGCCGGTTACCGCGTCGAAGGGGTATTCCTCGGCACCAACGACCCGCAGATCAACACCGACAGAATCGAACATCGCGTGTATTCCGGCACCGGACACAGGGTCGACCCGAAACGGATTCCCAAACTCTGGAGATCCTCTCTGTCCAACCTACTCCGCTCGGCGGAGCGATTCGACTTGCTTCGGCTCCTCGACAATTCCGAGCATGACGAGTTCCACCTGCCCAGACCTGTCGAGCAATGCCAGCTGGAGCGGGGAAAGGTTACTTGGCAGATAGAAGCGCCGGCCCCATGGTGCAGGGACTGGCTGCAGGGACTGGCCCTGAGAGAGGCTGAAGAGCAACGCCACGAAGCCAAGCGCGTACGTCGCACGTCGTCAGCCCGGCCTGACAAGCCGCTCCTTGCCGACTACGGCACTGGCGAGACCGTTGGGCGGCTGGAGGAGGACCGCGAGGATCCCGAGCCGGACCGCAGCAACTATGAATTCAGCCGGTAGGGACACATGCCCCCAGAAACTCCCGCGCAGCTAGCGTCCCCAGTCGAAGTCGTGCGACGATCTGTAGGGGCCGCGCTTAGCAGACCATCGGGAGGCGAGCGCGAGCCCCCCGAACCGTGCCCAGGACTCCGGCGCACCGTGCCGGATTCGTCCGTAACTGGCTTCCATCGGGAACCGAATTCTCGCTGAAGATGGGCGGCCGAGCGAAGGGCACTTAGCCGGGATTCCTTCCGTAAGTCATTTTCTGCAAATCACTTACAGAGATTCAGCACTGTGCCCTGCCACGCCTTTCCCTGGCACACTATAATCCCCACAGTGAAGGTAACGATGACAGTGCTTCGCGAGGCGGCGTTGAAGCTGCCGGTCGTCGTTCTGGCTCTCGGCGCAGGGGCGACAACCACAGGGAACGCAGGGGCAGAGGCTCGGCTGCTCCGGGACATCGAGCAATCCGGACGCCTGGGCTTGATTGGCGTAAGCGCATCCGAGCGGCTCAAGCCCATCGGCCGCCTCGCACCGGGAGACCCGCCAATGCTGGCCTTCCGGTACTTGGAAGACCGCCGCCGCCACCGCTTTGGCGAGTTGGACCTGATGATGGACGATGCCGGCCACTAGGGGCCAACTGACTGTCGCGGCAGGGCTGGCGTGCCTGCTCTCGGCCGGACTGCCCGCAATGGCTGACCAGCCCTTCGAGGATGGCCTGCGGCATTTCGGTTCCGGGGAATACGCCGCCGCGAAGCAGCGCTTCGCAGCGTCCTCGGATCCGCGCGCACCCACGCTGGAAGCGATCGTCGATGCTTCCTTGGGCCAGTGCGCGGAAGCCATGGAGCGTCTCGAATCGGCGGACAGGCAGGACCGGACCGTCGCCAAGCTGGCAGGACTGGCGATGGCGCGCTGCGCCATCGGAGAAAAGCGATTTGACGCCGCTCTTGCCGCTCTCGAAGGCATTCCCGCCGAACTATCCGACGACCCCGACGTGCTATACGAGACCGCCAGGCTGTACTTGAAGGGGTGGAACGAGGCGGTCGAGGCGATGTTTGCATCCGCCCCGGCATCGTTCCGGGTGAACCAACTCTCGGCCGAGATCTTCGAAATCCAAGGGCGCTACGACGACGCTGTTCGCGAATATCGCAAGGCCATCGAGAAAGCGCCCGGAACATTGAACCTGCACTACCGCTTGGGCCGCGCCCTGCTGATGCGCTCCCACGAGCCGCAGGCGCTCACCGAGGCCTTGGAAGAATTCCGCGCCGAGCTGGAGCTCAACCCTAGAGACGCGGTGGCGGAATTTCAAGTCGGCCAGATCCTCCAAGTGCTGGGCCGACCATCCGAAGCGCTGCTGCACTTCGAGCGGGCCGTCTCGCTCGACAGCGAGTTCCCCGAGGCGCTAGTCGCGCTAGCGAAGGAACGCTCTCGCCTGGAACAGTACGACGAGGCAATCGTCCTGCTCGAGCGCGCGCTGGCCCTGCATCCCGCGAGCGAGCCCGCGCATTACAGCCTGATGCTGGCATATCGCAATGCGGGTCGGCGCGAGGACGCCCAGCGCGTCCAGCGGGCGCTGGAAGAGCTGCAGGCCCCGTCCGAAGGCGAGTTCAGCGATTTTCTCAAGCGTATCGGCGAGGCGCCATGAGAGCACGCGACACCGCATGCGCGGCGCTCGCGCTGCTGGCCGCCGGTGCCGCGAACATTCGGGCGGAGTCGATCCATTACGTCGATATCGCCGCTACCGCGGGATTGCAACACGTGTTCCCCAACGGCGGAGACCGCTCCAAGGCTTGGATTCTCGAAACCACCGGCAGCGGCGCAGCCTTCTTCGACTTCAACGCCGACGGCCTTCCGGATGCCTTCGTGGTGTCGGGGCAGGGCGGCACCAACCGCCTGTACCAGAACCAGGGCGGGCGGCGCTTCGTTGACGTGACCGAGCGAGCGGGACTGCTGAGCGAAGGCTGGGGGCAGGGCGCCTGCGTCGGCGATGTGGACAACGATGGGTTCGCCGACCTCTTCGTCACCTACTGGGGCGAGAATCGCCTCTATCGCAACCAGTCCGGCAAACGGTTCGAGCATGTGCCCGTCCCCGACAGCGGCAGCTACAGCACGGGCTGCGCTTTTCTCGACGCTGACAATGACGGCGACCTGGACCTATTCATTGCCAACTACCTCGAGTTCGATTTCGAGCGCACGCCGGAACCGGGCCAGAACCCGTACTGCTTCTATCGCGACATGCCCGTCGCCTGCGGCCCGCGCGGCCTGCCGTTCGCCCGCAACGAGTTTCTGCTCAATGAGGGCGCGGGCCGCTTCACCGACGCGTCCCGAAAAAGCGGGATCGCCGCTCCCGGCCGCAACTACTCGCTCGGAGCCGTCAGCGGAGACTTCAACGGGGACGGCTGGGCGGACATCTACGTCGCCTGCGACCGCACTCCGTCGATCCTATACATCAACCAGCGCGACGGCACGTTTGCCGACGAGGCGGTCTTGCGCGGCGTAGCCTTCGACGAGCACGGAGAGGCGCTTTCCGGCATGGGCGTGGCCGCTGGCGACACGGACGGCGACGGTCGCGACGATATCTTTCGCACGAACTTCTCTGACGAGCGCTCGACCTTGTACACAAACCGCGGGGACGGCGATTTCGACGATTCGACCGTTCGCTACGGCCTGGGGGTCAATACACGCTTCGTGGGCTGGGGTTGCGGTTTCCTGGACGTCGACAACGACGGCTGGCGAGACATACTCCTGGTCAATGGCCACGTCTTCCCCGAAGTCGAAACGCTGGTCGATAGCGACCTGAGCTATCGCGAGCCGCCCTTGCTGTATCGCAGCTTGCTGGGCCGAAAATTCGAGGACATCTCGGCCAGCGCCGGGCCCGGGATGCGACAAGAGCGCGCGGCGCGCGGCCTGGCCTTGGCCGACATCGATAACGACGGCAGGCTCGAGGCGCTGATCAACAGCCAGAACGAGCGGCCGGCCCTGCTAGCCCAGCAAGGCAGCGCCGCCGGCAATTGGATCGTGCTGCACCTTGAGGGCAGCGTCTCGAACCGCAGCGCGATTGGCGCAAAGGTGCGCGTCATCGCTGGCGCCAAGACACAGCGAGGAGAGGTCAGGGGCGGCGGCAGCTACCTCTCGCAACACGACTTGCGGCTTCATTTCGGGCTGGGCTCTGCCACAGAGGTCGATCTCGAAGTGCGGTGGCCGAGCGGCTCGGACCAGCGCTTGGAGGGCCTAGCCGCGGGTCAAGTCCACACCATCCGCGAGCCGTTGCGGCGGGACTGAGACCGGTCTCCGGCGCGCGCCGGGGGTCACACGGCGGGCGACCCGTTTGTCTTTTCCGATCCGTTGCGCCTGTATGCTTCGTGGACCTTGGCTATGGCCTTGGCGGCGTCGGCCGCATCGTCCTTGGTGCCCATGAAGATGTTCATTGGCAGCCAGAATGCATTGCGGGTCGCAGCTTCTGCGACCGGACACGGCAGCACGCGGTGCGGCTGCCGGTCAAACAGCGGGTTCGCATACAAGGCATGGGGGTAGAACGGCCGCACGGGCACACCCTCGGCCTGGAGGGCGGCGACAAAGTGGTCACGGTCCGTCCCGAATTCGCCTTCCGAGACGCGGCCCGGAACGATATACCGTGTCTGTACGGCGGCACCGGGCGGCGCTTGCTGGAAGTCAATGCCCGGAACCCCTTCCAGCTCTCGCTGGAAGCGGCCGAAGTTGGCCGCTCTGAGGCGGATCTGATCCTGCAATCGCTCGAGTTGCGAACCCAGCAACACCGCTTGCATCGCAGTCATCCTCAGGTTGGTCCCGACCTCGAAATGCTCGAACCACCCCTTGCCCGGCAGGCGCCCGGCGTCTGCGATCGAGCGCGCCTTGCCGGCCAAGTCCTCGTCATTCGTGATAAAGATGCCGCCCTCTCCAGCCGTCATGGCCTTCGAGTTTTGAAAGCTGAAGGTGCCGATCGTCCCCAGACCGCCGGCACGCGTGCCGAACCACTCCGCGCCATGGGCGTGGGCGGCGTCTTCGATTACGACCGTTTGGTGGTCCGTCGCAACGCTGACGAGACGGTCCATGTCCGCTATCACTCCGCCAAAATGCACCGGCATGATTGCCTTGGTGGCTTCGGAAAGACCTTCTACGACCCTCACGGGGTCGAGGTTGTAGGTGTCTGCTTCGATGTCGACGAAGACAGGCACGCCGCCGACTCGACAGACGGCGGTAGCCGTGGCGATAAAGCTGTGCGCCGGCACGATCACTTCGTCGCCCTGGCCGATGCCAAGCGCGTGCATGGCGAGTTCCAGCGCCATCGTGCCACTAGAGACGGCGACCCCGAAGGCCGCGTCGTGGTACTGGGCGAAGAGGCTCTCGAAGCTGGCGACCGGCGGACTGCCGCCGCCCCAGCCAGAGGTTTCGAGCACCTCGCGAACCCGTTCCAGGTCGGTGCCGCTTATGGTCGGCCACGCCGGGTACGGAGCTTTGCGCAGAGCGTCTCCGCCTGCCACTGCCAAGACCGGCACAGCCATGGTCTCCCAGTGTAATTCGGCAGGCAGAAGCGCGGCGCTTGCCACTGCAGCGGTGTCGTCGTCGTTTAGAAGTAAGCCCTTTTCCCGTCGTCTAGAAATGAAGCCCTCTTCGGTGTATTGCGGAGGGAGCGGCTCGGGGACACGGCGACCTAGGGAGGCCTCGCGAGCCGGTGCCAGTCCTCGATCCCGGAGCGATTTCCTCTTGGCTCACCAAGCGTGGGGATGGCCTGCTAGGCTCCCCCCCGGCAGGCTCCCGTGATCGCGCCTCGGAGGCCACGACGGCTAGCTTGGAGGATTCACGGCGGTACATCTCGGAAGGGACTCGCTGGGAGCCCAACGTCGCAGGCCGAGCAGTCGCCGCCGGCCCGGCCCGCCCGGTGAACGCAAATGCAGGCGCCCATGGTGGGCTGGACGGTCCGATTGGCGCAATTTCGATCTCGGCAGGCCGGCTAGATTCCCGTCGCAGACCTGCCCGCTGTCTCAGGAAATGCCCAATGCCTCGCGAGCACGCGTCACAGCGGCCGCGTCCCGGTCGGAAGGACCGTGCAGGTAGTATGTCGACGCGGCCAGCATGTGAGGCCGCCATGCCGGGCTCACCAGGGCGAGATCTTCGAAGATGGCCGCTGCGTACTTGAAGCGGTGGGACTCATCCACCTTGCGGAACAGGATGCCGAGCGACGACCTGAAGAACTCCGTTAAGTCCGGTTGGTCCTTTGCGTAGCCGAAGGCCCTTCGCGCGGCCTCGTCGATGTCCGTGTCGAGCTGTCCGAGGATCGCGGCGACCTCTTCGCTTCCGCTCTGGGACTCGTCAGCGCGCTCGCGCTTGCTGAGGTCCAAAGGCCTCATTTCGCCGCCCTGCGACATATAGTTTGCAAACTGGCCCATCCATCCAACGCCTTGCAGCAGCAGGTACAGGCGCGTCTCGGCGTCGCCGGACATCCGGAATGCGTAATGCAGGGCGTTTGCGGAGGTCACGCAGTGGACTCCGAGAATGCCGGGAAGCCTCAGCATCAAGTCGCCGGCGGCAAGGTGGATGCCGTCCCAGGCGTCGCGAGCGTTGGCCTGCCCGTCCATCAGCATCTTCGCGACTTCACTGCTCGCAGCGACTGGCTCGGCGCCTCGCATTGCCTCCAGTACGCCCCGCGCACGCGACGGATCCGTCGATTCCCCCGAAATCCAGTCCGGTGGCAGCTTCGGAAGCAACTTGCTCGCCGTCGCCGCATTAGCGGGATGGGACTGATCCTCGAAGGCGTAGCCGTTCATGCGACGATCCGTCCCGAAATCCAGCAGCCCGAGGACCAACGACCGCAACGCCGGTTCCGCGTGACGCCAGCCAATCGCCTGCAGGGTGCGCCATGCGCTGGCGGTGAAGATCGCCTTGTGCCCGATATTGCGATAGTCCCTCGCTCCATACCGCCACAGCCCCTCGACGACCTCGTGTCCGCCCTTCGTGCGGGCAAGCGCCGTGATGGCGCGATCCGCCCGTTCCTCGTCCCAGGACTGCATGGCGGCGTGGAACTCCCCCCAAGCGTTTCCCGCCGAGGGCAGCGGTCCTTTGGGCCTGCGCAGCTGGAAATCGTCCTCGTCGGCGTCCCGCTGCTGCGACTGCTTGAAGTAGTCGAGAGCCCATAGCAGCGGCAGCAGCCGCTCGCTGTCCGGCGCGTCCAGGCTCAGCTGGTTCGCTGAGTGCAGGACGAAGACGCAGTGGAACTTGAATCCCGGCGGCTGCGGACTGACATTCCGGATCCCGGCCAAGAACAGAGCCGACAGCAGCTCGCGGTACGAGAGTCCCGCCTTGAGCCGCCCCGCGACGGCTTCGATGCAGTCGCTGCGGGGCGTCTTCTCGATCAGTCGGACGAGCGGCTCGATATCGGCACCGAAGCGGACGATGTCGGACGCGACGGCTTGGTCCGCAGCCGCAAGCGTCGTGCCATTCCAAAGGCCCCCCGTGACGATCGATCCGGACCCTGCGATGCCCTTGATTGCTTCCCTGCGGTTCATTCGACCGGAGCCTCCGCCCGCTGCCGCCTTCATGGAAGCACGAACCGGGCCTGGCACGGGCGCTTTTTGCGAGAGAAGTCTGAAAATCCACATCCCTCGGCGAACCTTCGCGCGATTCGCGCGAGGGCTTCAGGGAATCGGGAGCGAGCGGATCCGAAAGGGAGGGTGCTGGAGGGGTGCCAGCGCAGGTCCCCAACTGGTGCCTCGGTTGGGACTGCGAACATCGGCTGCTCGCACGCATGCCGGCCGCCGGCCGCGATTGCTGCCGCCCGAGTCTCGCCACGGGGGCGTTCCATGAAACCGGCGCGGCAGACGAGAGCTTGTCAGCGCGGGGCGGTCTCGCTGGCCTCGCGGGGCCGCAGTGGATTGTCGGGGTCGTAGATGCCGATCCAGTGGTTCGTAAAGCGCAGCTCGTCCTGTGGCATCACCGGCGGCATGTGGCAGGACGAGCATGTCCGGCCTGCTCCCTGGACGCAGACGGAGGCGGGCGGCAGGCGGTTCTCGTGACACTCGAGGCAGCGCCGGCTCTCGCGAGCCGTCTCCGGCGATAGCGGCCCGTGCGGATCGTGGCAGCGCATGCATGCCAGCGGCTGGCCACCGGGCTGCAGACAGGCGCTCCGCGAGAGATAGACGGGCTGGTGGCGCACGTTCCAAGGATCGCTCCAGTCGATCACCTGGCCGGAAGACGCCGGCGGCCTGTGGCAGTCGCCGCAGAACTGGAGCAACTCGTCACCGGGAAGTCGCGCCGGATTCCCGATCGCGGCGGTCGCCTGCTCCAAGTGGCCGGATGCGATTGCCTCGACATGCTGACGGCCAGGCCCGTGGCAGGCCTCGCAACGGACACCCAACTCGTGCGGCTGCAACGCCGACCCGTCTCCGAGCGCCAGCGGACCGGTCGAATGGCACTGGAAGCAGCGCATGATCGAGGGCCGCGGGCCGAACGTCTCGTAGTACACACCCAGTGCTTCCTCGGCGCCCCGGGCCGGAACGTCGCGATGTCCCGGCGTCGTTCCCAGAGAGCCATTCGCCGCGTAGTAGCTGAAGTGATGCTCGACATAGCGATCCTCGTCGACCTGCCCGACGAAAGTGACGGCCTGCTCTCCCGCGCCGAACGCCCAATCGAGCCGAGAGTCGGTCCGCTGCCCGTTGGCGCTGACATCCACGCGGAGCGCGCCGTCCTCGACTCGGTACGAGTATTTGGCACCGCCCGTTCGTGCCAACGATCCCGATGGCGCGAACGACGGCGCGGCCGGATGATCGGCTGTGCGGTGCAGCGAGAGCGCGTGGCCGGTCGTCGACTGCATCGCGAACTGCTCGGCGTGGCAGGCCGCGCACGCATCCGCTCCCAAATATGACTCCGGGGAGTGCTCGAAGACGTCCAACGGCTGGGCGAACAGCCTAAGCGCTGCCGATGCGAGCCACGGCAGCATCCATTTCAGCGCTCGGTTTCTGGGCATCGGCGCGCTGGCAACGTATTGTATGGATTATGGTACTCCGAGCCCGGCAGCGCCTGAGCCCGGGATCGCAGCCACCCTCGACGGCAGGGCGGCCGCCGCGGGGAATGGCGTTGCCGGTCCTGTCAGCGCTGGCGCTGGCCGGCGCCCTGTGCGCGCCCGGGGCCGAGGAATCGACCGCTGCCCGGGTCCGACCGGTCTGGGCCGACGAGCAGACCAACGCGCTTGGCGCTCCCTCGCCGGACGGCCGCTACCTCTCCTTCGTGGACACTACGGGGAACCTCGCGCTCCGGGACTTGGCGTCGGGCGCCAGCCGTGCGCTGACCAGCGGCGCGGGCGGTCCCGCCCCCGGACAGTTCGCGTATTTCTCCGTCTTCTCTCGCGACAGCCAGCAAGTCGCCTACGCATGGTTCAACGAGGAACGTTTCTACGAACTGAGAATCGTCTCGGTCGATGGCTCCGCGCCGCGCACGCTGTACCGGAATCCCGAGGCGGGCTTCGTCCAGCCCACGGCGTTCTCGCCCGACGGCGACCAGGTGCTGGCCTTGCTGTTCCGGCGAGACAACGTCAGCCAGATCGCGCTGGTGTCGACAATCGACGGCACGGCACGCGTCTTGCGTTCGCTGGACTGGTTCTACCCCAAGAAGATCGACCTGTCGCCCGACGGGCGTTTCGTCGTCTACGACTCGATTCCCGCGGGTGAGTCAACGGCTCGTGACATTCACGTCGTCGCCATCGACGGGTCGACTTTCGGCGCGCTGACCGACAACCCCGCCAACGACCTGTTCCCGCTGTGGACCCCTGATGGCAAGGCGGTGGTGTTCGGCAGTGACCGGGACGGCGAGATGGACGCCTGGATGCTGAAGGTGGACGGCGGCAAGCCTGTCGGCGAGCCCGAGCTTGTCCGGCGGGGGATCGGGCGCGCGCTGCCGATGGCGTTCACGAACGACGGTCGCCTGTTCTATGGGCTGCGGGCGGGACGGAGCGACGTATTCGTCGGCCGTTTCGATTCGTCCAGCGGCGCCCTGATCGGCGGTGCCAGAGTTCTGGCCAGCCGGTTCGCCGGAGCGAATCGGAGTCCGGAGTGGTCGCCTGACGGCCGCTCTCTGGCCTACCTCTCGCGCGTCGGCACGGAAAACTACGGACAGGAGCACCGAGCGGTGACAGTGCGCGACTTGGCTTCCGGCCGTGAAACACTCCACACGCCGCGGCTCGCGTTTATCGAGCGGGTCAGGTGGTCTCCTGACGGCGGCTCCCTGCTGCTGAGCGGCGGGGACGCCCAGGGCCGGTCCGGACTCTTCGTGATGGAGCTGGGTACCGGCGAGACGACACAGGCGGTCGTCGAACGCACCGGGGACTTCCGCGGCTTGGAAGGCGACTGGTCAGCGGATGGCAGTCGTATCTTCTTCGCGCAACGCACCGGCACGAACCGCTTCTCGATCCGGTCCCACTCCCTGGAGTCGGGTCGAGACGAGGATCTCTACCACCCTCCGCCCGGCCGGGCAGTCCTCCGCTCGCTTCGCCGGGCGCGGGACACGAATCGGCTCGCATTCGTTCTGGCGGCCGGGCCGGATGGCGAGACGCAGTCGGTAGAGGTTCTCGATGTCGGAACCAGCCGGGCGATCACCGTCCTGCGCTCGCGCTACGGGGAGATTTCCGGCCTGGAGTGGGCCGCGGACGACGAGCTGCTGCTGGTGAGCGCCGAGTCAGCCAGCGCATCGAGTCTTTGGACCGTCCCCGCCGGCGGTGCCGAGCCGACGCTTCTGGAGACGCCGTGGAAGCGTGCCGGCCCAATCCGGGTCAGCCCGGACGGAGCTGCGCTGGCGTTCTCGCACGAGGAAACGAAAGACGAGGTCTGGTCGCTCGAACTTCAGGCGGCGGCTCGATAGCGCACGTCCTTAGAAGCGAGATCGGGGCGGGACCGTTCGGCCCCGCCCCTGCACTGGTTCTGTCCGGTCGCGGGAAGCTACCAGATGAAACGGCCGCTGTACTGCCACTCGCGACCGAAGTGCGTGCGCACCTTGCTCGCTACACGGCCGAAGTTGCCGCTGTTGACGTTGGTGGTGGGGTTCGCGCCCATGAAGCTGTTCGTGAGGTTGTACGACTCCATGCGGAACTCAAACTCCAGCCTCTCCGAGATGCGGGTTCGCTTGGCGAAGACCATGTCGAGGTTCGAGAAGCGCGGCCCGTGGACGCCGGGGTAGCTCCACGGATTCGATCGCCGCGTGAATGGCGCCAGGTTCGAGAATGCGTCGGTGTTGAACATCCTCTCCCGGGTCGGGTTGGAGATCGCCGGGTCGCCGGTGACCTCAAGGCCCCCGAACCGGAGCAGCTCGCCGCCAACATAGGTGTAGAGCCAGCTGAGCTGCCAGCCGCTGATGATCTTGTCCGCCACGCCCCGCACGTCCGACGCCACGGCCTTGTTCCGCCCGATCGGCAGTTCGTAGATGCCCGCCAAGGTGAACTTGTGGCGGCCCCGGATATCGTCCTGGAAGGTGAAACGCTGGTCGACTTCGTCGACTTCGTCGTAGAAGTCCTCGTTGCGAGCCCGGTGGTAGTTGTACCCCATGATGACGTTGAAGCCGTTGGCGAAGGGCCTTTGCAGCTGCAACTGCAGCGAGTTGTAGCGCTCCCGGCGGCCCGGGAAGACATGTTCGATGATGCCGTTGCTGAGGAAGTGCGGATACGGTGTGAGCAAGTCCCTGACTCGAATATTCCGCCGGCTCGCCAGCGGCCCCGGCATGATCTCCTGAGGCAGCCCGTAGAACGGATTGGGCGTCGCCCTGTTAATCGCGCTGCCGTGCTGGAAGCCGATGCGCGGGTCCAACAGGTTGTGGCGCCGGTCGTAGGGCTGGTTGCTGCCGAAGTTCATGAAGTATGTCGCGTCGAGAACGATGCGGCTGGCGATCTCCCTCTGCAGCGAGAAGTTGAAGCGGTCATTGACGCCCGCCGTCCAGTCCTGGTGGAAGAATCTCGCCTCGTTCGATCCGAGAGTCGCGAAGCGTCCGAAGCGCTGGCCAAACGGCTCCGGCAGCGGATTGGGATGGGGACCGCCGCTCGGGAAGGGATCGCCGAAGTACGCCCGCGGCGTGCCGTTAATTGACGAGAGCGGGCTACCCTCGATCTCGTAGCCTGGATAGGGCGTGCTGCCGAGGATGTCGAGGCCGGCATCGGATGCCCCGCCGCCTTTCTCTTGGATCGGTGGCGTGGCGTATCGCGAGTAACCGATTCGCAGGGCCGTGCGCGTGTTCAGCCTGACGGCGAGGCCGGCTCGCGGCAGGAAGAGGTTGGTCTGGCCGCTCCACGCGTAGGGGTGGCTGGAATCGGTGAACACCCAGGCTCCGAGCAGGTTGAACGGAGTGGTCCGCATCGCCAAGATGTCCGAGTGGACCCAGTTCATCGCCGCGGCTACCTCGGGAAGCCCCTGGTTGAAATCGAGGTAGCGGGAAAGCCGGTGCTCCGGATCCCGCATCGGGGTCTCGTACTCGTAGCGCAAGCCCAGATTGAGGGTCACGCGCGAGTTCAGCTTGTAGTCGTCCTGGATAAAGAAGCCGAATACGTCGATCTGCGGGCGGTTGACCGCCACGGTCCTCGCCCTGCTCCAGTTGCCGTCCTGCATCACGCCGAGCAGCATCGAGGCCCAGGCGTGGCCGAGTTCGCCCGTGTTGGGGCTGTTGGCCGTGTCGGCCGTGGGGTTCGCGTTGAAGCGGAAGCGCATGCCGCGCGGGCGCGCCGCCAGCACCAGCTGCTTGCGGTACTGGCCGCCAATCTTGATGTAGTGGCGGCCCATCTGCTTGGAGACCTTGGCTTCGAGGTTCCACGTCGAGGGCTCTTGGAACCAGAAGCCCGAGCGCCCGAACGACGTCGTCGCGTCGGCGTCGACCCGGATTTCCGGGAAGTGCACGGCCGGGATGTCCCGCACGTGCGACGCATACCAGGGATTGTTCGGCCACAGCTCTGCCAAGCCCGCCTCGCCGATTTCGGCCTGCGGCGTGTAGAACGAATCGGTGATCTTGGACCACGAGCCGCGCATGTTGAACACGGTCGACGGCGAGATCGTCCAGACGATGTCGCCGGAAGCCTGCACGCTGTTGCGGGCGCTGCCTTGGCGACGCTGGGCAACGGAGCCGGAGTAGTCCGGCTCGCTCTGGGTCGTGTGGAAGCGGCTGATGCGCCCGAAGACCTTGACCCTGTCGCTGACGTTGTAATCCGTCCGGTTCGTCAGATTCCAGTAGTCGAACGTGATCGGGAAGACGTGGCGGAAATTATTCGCTCCCGAGGCGTTGTCACCGGCGTTGTTCGGCTCCCAGGTCTTGTCCAGGACGCGCAGGGATGTCGGGTCGAACCGGCTTGACGGGATGCGGTTGTCCGGGAACTGCGAACGGTTGTTGCCGTCGGGGTCGGTGGTGAGCGGGTCGAAGATCTGGCGCAGGCCCCCGCGCCGGTTCAGGCTGTTGGAGAAGTCGCCGCTGCGCTCCGCCGTCCGCGGCAATGTCAGGTTGACCGTGCTGGGGGAGCGAACGTCCTGGGCTTCGTACGCGAAGTAGTTGAAGACCTTGTTCTTGACGATCGGATTCCCGGAGCTGACGCCCCAGACGCTGCGCCGCACCACGCTCTTCTGGGACGTGAGGGCGTTGGGCCGCGCATTGAGAACCGGATTGCGGCCGAAGTAGTAGGCGGTGCCGTGCCAATCGTTGGTGCCGCTCTTCATCTGCACGGAGACGATCCCGCCGGCGCTGTGGCCGTACTCGGCGTCCGTGGCATTCTGCTGGACATTCACCTCTGAAACCGCGTCCATGGGCGGCGTGTACACGCCCTTGGCCCCAACGAGCTGCGGCACGCCGTCCATCAGCACGTTGTTCCGCGTCGAGGTGTTGCCGCCGACGTCCAGCTGGCTCATCGCCCAGTGGTGGTAGGGCGCGTTCTCCGCACCGCCCCGGTAGTTCACGGCCGGATCGAGTGCTGCGAGCATGTACGGATTGCGGTTGAGCAGCGGCAGTTCCTGCGACAGCTTGGTGTCCAGGGTGGTCTCCATGGTGGTCGTAGTGAATTGCACGGCGACAGGCGCCTCTTCGACCGTTACGGTCTCGGTGACCGCGCCGAGTTCAAGAGCAGCGTCGACGGTGATGTCGGCCCTGGTCTGAACGAGAATGTTCTGCTGCTGGAACGAGCGGAAGCCGTCCGACTCGACGGTGATCGTGTACGTGCCAGGCAGTACGAAATCGAACAGGTACTGTCCGGCGGCGCTGGTCTGCGCCCCGGACGAGACGTTCGTGTTGTCGTTGGAGAGGGTGACGTTCGCACCCGGGATCACTGCACCCGATGCGTCGGTCACAGTGCCGCCGATCTTGCCGCGCAGGTCTTGGGCTGGCGCGAGTTGCACCGCTGCTGCGAGCACGACGGCGAGCGCCGCGCCGAGCAAGGAATGCCTATGCATTGTTAAACCTCCTATACCCCACCGCCGCACTCGTGCGGCGACGCGCTAATTGTAACAGGCAAATTCCTCGCGAGACTCTACCAGCGGGCCAAGGGCAGGTACATTTTTTTGTCGATACGTGACTCGTCTGATGGGACCGGATCGTTGCTCGTGCAACTAGGGCAGCCTGTCGCTGGAGTTGCAAGGGCCTGCGCGAAGGGCGCTGGACCGCTCTTCGCAGCGCCCGGCAGGGGG
>JAJEHF010000100.1 GCA_022823865.1 Bryobacterales bacterium | reverse complement strand
GCCATCGAGCCGCACTTGCCGCTGACTCAGATGATCGCTGAATGGAACGAGATCTCCGAGGAACTGGCTGACCCTCCCCGGCTCCGCTTGGGCCAATTGGAAGCGCATTTTGATTACACTCAAACAAGTTAACGCCTATGGATCCAGGCCCCCACGGCGGAGCCTGCCGGAATGATCCGGCCGAAGGGCGTTGCAGTCCCCGGTCCTCGCATGCGACCGATTCCGAGCCCACTGCGGATACTGCAGCGTAATCGCAACCCAGCAGCTCTCTGCTCCGCCACGCCCAGAGCAGCGCGGGACACCCGTCGCAGCGTGGCGCTCACGGGCGCTCGCTAGCCGGGCTCGCAGGCCTCTAGCAGATCATCCTTGAGCAGCTCGCAGATCTGCTCCGGAAGTTTCTCGCCGCGCCGCGTCAGATAGAAGGTGTCCATTGCCAGACTGCCCTGCGTGTGGCTCAGCACGACATCGATATTGCACTCCCTGCTGGAGCACGCGCTGGCCAGATCGTGCAGCAGCTTGGGTCGGTCCGCGGTGTTGACGAGGAAGATGGTCGCGCGGGCAGAAGTGTCGTTGTCGAACGAAACCGAAGGCGGCTCGCCGTTGCGACGGCTGTAGGGAGCGCGCACGCGCCACTGGCGCAGGCCGGAAGCGTCGATCGTACCCTCGGCCAGACCTTGCAGCCTCAGCTCAAGTTCTTCGATCTGGGCTGGATCCATTTGCCGCAGCTCGCCCACCGTCGTGTTCGGCGCGACGCGAAACGAGTCCAGCACGAGCCCCTCTTCGTTGGCAAAGGCCTCGGCGCTGACGATGTCACCCCCTGAAGCCGTGATGCCGGCACACAGGGAGGCGAACAGGAAGGGCCGATCCGGCGACAGGACGAGCACTTCAAGGTAGCCGCGCTCCCAGGCGCACTTGGCGGTCGCCCGCCCCGCCTCCATAGCGCCCGCCAGCTCTGCGTGCCGACGGACCTGGTCTGGCGTGTGCGTGCGTACGTAGCGCTCCGGGAAGCCTCGCAGGAAGCGCTTCAGGCGCTCTCTCTCGGCTTGATCGGCAGCTTGGTCCAAGCAGTCCGCGACGGTGCTCTGGTTGATACGCCGGTCGCCGTGGTCGCGCTGGAATATGGAGTTGATGCCCCGATACAATCTCCAAAGCAGCTCCTTGCGCCAGTTGATCTGTGCCGAAGGGTTCACGCCGACGGTGTCGGCATAAGTCATCAACGTGAGCAGCTTGAGCCGCTCCAAGGTCTTGACCTCCCGCTTGAAGTCTTCCAAGACCGACATTTCGCTGATGTCGCGCTTGGTCATCACCTCCGACATCTTCAGGTGGTCGGCCACAAGCTGGATCACGGTCTCCCGAGCCAACGGATCCTCCAACCCGATCCGCTGCATGCCGAGGTCAGCCATTTCGGCGCTGGTTTCCTGGTGCGGCCGCCCTTCCACGCCCTTGCCAAGATCGTGGTACAGCAACGCAAGTTGCAGAAGCTCGGCGTGGTCGATCTCCTCTAGGAGAGAAGCGAAGCGTTGGTCGATGCGCTCTGTCGCACTCGGAAGCTCCTTCAGCACGCGGATGGTCACCAGAGTGTGCTCGTCCACGGTGTAGCGGTGGTAGAAATCGCGAATCACCAAGCAGTCCACCAGTTCGAAATCGGGGAACAGCGCGTACAGGACGCCAGCCTCGCGCATCGCCTCCAACGCTCGGTAGGTGTGTGGGAGCCGCAGGATCCGCTTCAGCGCCGGCCAGTGCGCCGGGGTGGCTTCGACGTGCTGCCGGAACAGCGACAGCTGGTCGCGAATGCGCCGCTCTGTCTCCGATGCCAGCGCGAGACCGTGGCGCGCCTGAAACTCGAACAAGCTCAGGACGCGCTCAGGACGGTGCTCCGGCAAGCGCGGGTCCTTGAAATAGATCTGCCCGTTGCTAACGCTGAAGTCGACGTTGGATAGGCGCGACTTGCGCTTGCGCAGGATCGAAACCAGAGCGTTGGCCGGAGCCGAAGACTCGTCCATCAGGCGCAGTGCGAGGCGATAGACCGACCGTGTCCTGCGATAGAACACGCGCATCATGTCGGCAGCGCCGCCAGCGCCGTCGTAGACCTTGCCAGCGCCGGCGTGAGCGATCGAGTCCTGCAGATCGAACGACAGCACGTTGCTGTCTCGCCCGTAGTAATAGTGCAGGTAGCAGCGCACAGCGAACAGGAAGCGCTTCGAGCCTTCCGGGTCGAGCCACGGGCTCTGGGGCAGCGACTCGCCGCTGGCCGGTATCCGGCCCGGTTCGATGTTCTGCAGCTGCGCTACCCAGCAGGCGAGATGGTAATCCCGCAGTCCTCCGGGCCCCTCCTTGATGTTGGGTTCCAGATGGTACAGCGTGTTCTCGAAGGAGTGGTGCCGCTGGCGGGCCTTTTGGATCAGGGAGCGCTGCAGGGAGCGCTGCTCCCGCAGGTAGAAGTTCGGCAGCAGGCTATGTTGCAGCGTCGCGACGAAGGCTTCGTCACCGGCGACGAAGCGCGTGTCGAGCATGCTGATGTGCAGGTCCGTGTTATCGCGGGCCAAGCTGGTGCAATCCTTGGGGGACCGCACCGAGTGGGAGACCTGCAGTTTCGAATCCCACAGCGAGGCGATCAGCTTCGCGATACGGTCTTCGTTGCGCTCGGCGTCGCGTATGCTGCCAAACAGCAGCAGCAGATCGATGTCGGAGAACGGGAACAATTCCGCGCGACCGTAACCACCCACAGCAATCGCGGCCACTCCGTCGCGCGCTCCGGCGAAGATTTCCTCAAACCGGCCCCGGACGATATCGTCCACGGCAGTAGTGCGCCGGGCGACGGCGCGCAGGCCGTCACCATCCTCGAAGAAATCCGAGCTCACCCGCTCCATCTGTTGCGCGTGATACGTGGTGAGGTTGGACATCGGACCTCCGCCCAGACGCGACGCAACTCCTACGAGAGTAGATTAGGCCGGGCGGGCATTGCAGCCCGCCCGGCCGTGAGGCTGCCGAGAGGCGACAGCCATGGCAGGCTAGATAGCGTCGTCGTCCGTTTCGCCGCTGCGGATCCGAATGGCCGATGCGATATCGGAGACGAACACCTTGCCGTCGCCGATCTTGCCCGTGCGAGCCGACTCGACGATAGCGTTGACAATCTCGTCGACCCGGTCGTCGGACGCATAGCTCTCGAGCTTGACCTTGGGCAGCAGGTCCACCTCGTACTCCTGGCCGCGGTAGACCTCCTTGTGGCCCTTCTGCCGACCGTGGCCGCGCACGTCGTAAATCGTCAAGCGATCGTGGCCGATCCCCTTGAGCGCTTCACGGACGTCGTCCAACTTGAATGGCTGGATAACCGCTTCGATCTTCTTCATCTCTGATGTCCTCCTGCTAGTTGTAGGCCTCTTCGCCGTGCTGCGTTATATCCAGGCCGATGGACTCGTCTCCCGAACTGATGCGCACACCGATGATCGCGTCGACGATCTTCAGGATAACGAAGGTCGCAACTCCGGAAAACACCCAGGTCAGCGCGCTGCCCAGGGCATTGTTGACAAACTGCCCAGCGTTGCCTTCGACCAAGCCATCGGCACCGCCGATCGCCATGCGGGCGAACACGCCGGTCAACAGAGCTCCCACGGTGCCGCCAACGCCGTGGACGCCGAATGCATCCAATGAATCGTCATAGCCGAACTTCGCCTTGACCACAGCCACGGCGAAGTAGCAGATCGCGCCCGCGGCCAAGCCGATGATGATGGCGTCCATCGGGGCGACGAAGCCCGAGGCAGGCGTAATCGCGACTAGGCCGGCCACCGCGCCGGTGATGCCACCGAGCATGCTCGGCTTGCCGTCGCGGAGCCATTCGACCACCAGCCAGCTGGTCACCGCCGCTGCCGCGGCAAAGTGCGTGTTCACGAACGCCACGGCTGCAAGGCCGTCGGCCGCCAAGGCGCTGCCGGCGTTGAAGCCGAACCAGCCAACCCAGAGCAAGCAAGCGCCGATGAAAGCGAACGTGAGGTTATGCGGGCGCATGGCCTCGCTGGGATACCCCTTGCGCTTGCCCAAGTACAGGGCAATCACCAGCGCAGCCACGCCGGACGACATGTGAACCACGCTGCCACCGGCGAAGTCGAGGCAAGGAATCATCCCGTCTCCGCTCATGAATCCCCCGCCCCAGACCATGTGAACCATGGGGAAGTACACGACCGTGCCCCACAGCGCCATGAACAGCAGCATCGCCGAGAACTTCATCCTCTCGGCGAAGGCGCCGCTGATCAGCGCCGGGGTGATGATCGCGAACATCAGCTGGAAGACCATGAAGGTCAGGTGCGGGATCGAGCCGTTGGGCTCCATGCCGACACCGTTGAGGAACACGTGCCCGAAACCTCCGACGAACGTGTTCCCTTCCGCAAACGACAGGCTGTAGCCGTAAATGGCCCACAGCAATGTCATTAGCGCCATCATCGCGAAGGACTGCATCATGGTGCCGAGGACATTCCTCTGGCGGACGAGCCCCCCGTAGAACAGGGCCAATCCAGGCCCTGTCATCATCAGGACCAACGCGGAACTGGTTAGGATCCAAGCATTGTCCCCTGTGTCAATTCCGTCTTGCGCTGCCGCCGAGACTGGCAGCCCCAGCACGGCGATCAGCATCACGGCAAATGTGACGATTCTTTTCATCTGAACACTCCTTTCCCAGACCCCCGCCCGTGGGAAGACCGTCTCGCGGGCCCTTCCCTGCGACGGCACGGCTGCAGCTGCGAGCGGCTGCCGCAGTCGTCGAAACATCGGCGGGACGGACGTGCGATCCCTCGACTTGGGGGAATCCGATTAGCATTGTCCCTAGCAGATTGCGCGACTGCCCAATTCATACGGCGGATAAGAATTTCTGATCGGCCCGCCGGGGCCGGAGCCGCGAGGTCAGCCCGGCGGACAGCGCGCCTCACGAGACGTCTTCCAAGGACTGCCCGCTGCGAATCTGGATCGCTTCCGGAACGTCAGAGACGATGATCTTGCCGTCGCCGATCGAGCCCGTGCGGGCAGACTCGATGATCGCGCCGACGGTTTCGTCGACTCTGTCGTCGGGCACGACGCACTCGAGCTTGACCTTCGGCAGCAAGTCTACCTCGTACTCGTGGCCTCGGTAGATCTCCTTATGCCCGCGCTGGCGTCCGTAGCCTCGCACGTCGAAAAGTGTCATGCCGTCCATTCCGACCTTCTTCAGGCCCTCCCGAACGTCGTCCAGTTTGAACGGCTGCACGATCGCCTCGATCTTCTTCATCTCGGTTCCCTCCGCAGACCCATATGGGCCGGATTCTTGCCTGAATTGGAATTCTCCTACCGCGTCTCGGAATCTCCACTCCAATACATTTTCATGGTCCATATTCTGGCGAATATCACAACGATCAATTGCTCCAATTGAAGATTTTTATTGCGCTTCGAATCAACGAGAAAACCGGTGGAACGCACGTGTGGAATTAACACCGTCCTAGCGATCAATATTCGCGACGGCTCGAATCGCACCCGCGCTGCGCTGCATTCGACGGACGGCCCCGACCGACCCAAGCACAATGGCCCGGCGCTCCCGTGAGGAAACGCCGGACCGGGGGAGGGATAGACCCAGATCAGTTGATCGAGACCTGAAAGTCCGGGTAGGCTCGCGAGTTGTGCTCGCCGAGGTCAAGACCTTCGATCTCTTCCTCTTGCGTGACGCGCAGGCCGATCGCCGCGTTGACGATCTTGAACAGTATGAAAGCCGTACCGAACGTCCAGGCGAATGCCACGACCACGCCGACGGCTTGCACCCAGAGCGTGCCGAGCAAGTCGTACTCAAGGCCCAGGAACAGGTTCTCGTGCAGCAGCGCTGCACCAAGCGTGCCCCACACGCCGCACACGCCGTGCACGGAGATCGCACCGACGGGATCATCGACATGCAGCTTGTCGAAGAAGCGGATGCTGAAGACCACCAGCACTCCCGAGACCGCCCCGATAATGATCGCGCCGAGCGGAGTCACCGACGCGCAGGGAGCGGTAATGCCGACCAAGCCGGCCAGCACGCCGTTGAGCGTTATGCCGACATCGGGCTTGGCGAACTTCCTCCACGAGACCAGCATGGCGAAGATCGAGCCGCTGCATGCGGCCAGGAATGTGTTCACGGCGATGCGAGAGACTGTGCCATCCGCAGTCGTGGTCGAACCGGCATTGAAGCCGAACCAGCCCAAGAACAGGATGAACACCCCCAAGGCAGCCATGCCCAGGTTGTGGCCGGGAATAGCTCGCGGCGAGCCGTCCAGGGAATACTTGCCCAAGCGCGGGCCGACCACGATCGCGCCAGCCAGAGCCGCCCAGCCTCCAACCGAGTGGACCACCGTGGAGCCAGCGAAGTCGATGAAGCCCATATCGGCCAGCCACGACGGCTGGTCCAGCAGCAGGTTTCCCCATGCCCAGTGGCCGAAGACGGGATAGATGATCGCGGTGATCGCGACGCTGTAGATCAGGTAGGCGGCGAACCGCGTCCGCTCGGCCATCGCACCCGACACGATCGTGGCCGCCGTTGCCGCGAAGACGACTTGGAACATCCAGAACGTGTACTCCCACTGGCCGTCGCCACCGCCGTTGTCGGGCGAGAGCAGGAAGTGATCGGTGCCGAAGAGGCCGTTGGTGGCACCGAACATGATGCCGAAGCCAATCAGCCAGAACGACAGAGCGCCCATCGACATGTCGAGAACGTTCTTCATCATGATGTGTGCCGTGTTCTTCGCACGGGTGAAACCGGACTCGACAAAGGCGAACCCCGCTTGCATCCAGAACACTAGGCATGCGGCCAAGAGCGTCCACAGAATGTTGGCATGGGTCTGGACCTGCTCAATCGCAGCCATCAGCTCTCCCGGCGATGGGTCCGAGCCCTCCTGGGCCCAAGCCGATGTCGATGCCAACATCAATGCGGCGGCCAGAATACCCAACCTGCGGCTGAATTGTGGCGCATCGAAGCCTGAATCAGCGTGTTTTCTCATTGCTTAGTCTGTGCCTCCGAAGTGGGATTCCGCCAAGAACTTGTCACTGAATTGACGTAAATCAGGGCACCACAAACATCGCAATGTCCTATGAGATTCTTGTAAGAGATAGCAGAAATAAGTCCAATCTGCTCCATTCCAAGTTCTCACAGGCATATGTTCGCAGGTCCATAAAAGCCCTTTTCTTGCAGTCTAACCACGTACGATCACAAAGCGGAAGCAGATAATTTCTATACCGCCTATAAACAATCGTGTTCCGAAACTACAAACCCGGGGCAGGGACAGTCTCGCTGCGAAACCAGCCTGATGGACGCATGATCCGCTCCACCAGCGGATCGCTCGCCGCCGAGCGCCAGACGCCGGGCGCAAGGTGCTGGCCGTGCCGAGGGCCCGGGCGTTGCCTGATCCGTCGCTGCAGCCGCGACTCAGGCGGCCACCTCAACCATGTTGATCGGAGGGATGTGGACGTGCGCAACGCTGGGACGCCTGCCAAGGAAGCTCTGCGCCATCTCCAGCGCCTCGGCCACGGTGTCGGCGCACTCCCAGCCCATGATCCTGGCCGATTCCCGGTCTTCCGCTCCGACCACAATGACCTGCCCGCAGTGCTTGGCGCCGTTCTCAGCCCAGTACCACATGTACAGCGGGTGGACACCGTGGTAGCCGTAGCCGTGGCGATACATCTCGCTGTAGGCGGCGTCGTGCGCGAACTCGGCCTCATACCTGCGCTGCAGCTCGTCCGCTTCGTTGGTCTCGGACAGGCAGCGGTGGAAGAACTCGTGGTAAGCGGCGTGGTGGGATCGGCTGAACTCGTTGTACAGCGGGTGCGTCAGGATGAACACCCCGCCCCGTTTCAAGATCGGCGCGCCGCGATACATGTTGAAGAAGTAGCCCAGCGTCAGGCACCGCACGAGAATCGGGTTCATCGGCGCGTTGACGTTGTAGGGGCAGATGAACGGAACGCCGAACACGGCCACATCAGACTGCCCTTCGACCGGGACGCAGTATTGCTGGTAGTTGTACGCAAGCGTCTTGGCATGCACCGCATCGGTCGCGCCGGCATGGACCGCGATCAATTCGTAGGGTGCCGGGACGGAGAAGAGCACCTTTCGCTTCAACCGCCTCGGCATGGCTCCCAAGCCGACTTGGGCGATGCGAAACGTCACTTTGTCAAGCGCGTTCCACTCGTCCTCGGGCTTGACGAAGAACCGCATGCGCGGGTCGAACATCTGGTTGTTGACCACCGTCTCGATATGGAAGACGTTGAGCTTGTCGTTGACCACGCGGCCCATGCGGTTGCACGAGTCCGTCAGCGGCGACTTGGTGTGGTCGAAATAAGAGTCCGACGCACGAATCGCCTGCGGAGTGTGATGGGCTTGCAGCGAGGCATAGTCGCACAGGCCGACGCCTACCGACTTGTTGCCGCCGTCCATCGGCACGAGGTTGATGTTGACGTAGATGAGCAGATCGGACTCTGCCGCGCGGCGGTTGATGCGCACCTTCTCGCCAAGCTCGGTCTCACCGAGCTCTACGATGCTTGCGGGATCGTCTCCGTCGTGGCAGTAGAGATGGTGGGGGTAGAAGGCGTCGAAAATCTCGCGGCCTACGCTCCAGCGGATCTCGAAGGGTTCCATGCGGCGATGGAACGAATTGGCGATGATGATCTCGACATCCGTCACGCCCTCCTGCTCCAGCATCTCCAGCAGGACCGCGAGCACCGATTGGCGCAGGTCCGGGCGGTTCATCTTGGGTAGCGGCAGCGAGATATCGTCGATGGCGATCGTGACCTTGGCCCCCGGACGGAGCTGAGAGCGTAGCGGCGACGCCTGTTCGGGGTGCTCCAAGGCAAAGCGAATCGCCGCATCCCGGTCCGGCAGGCCGGGAATGCTCGGCTTCGGATAGATCACCCTCGTGCCAGCGGGCAGCTTGACCCGGATCAAGTCCTCGCCGTACCACAGCAAGCGGTCGGCCGAGGCAGCGCTGAGTTCTCGCACGCAATCGCCGTCGGGCACGAGCGCGGCCCGCCCCACAGCGTTGGGGGTCGGCTCGCCGAAGACGATTGGTTCCGCTGACGAGGACATGGTTGCGCCGCTTCCTGAAACGAGTCTAGCCCTCTCGATCTAGTCGCTGCCTTCGGAATCGTCCCCGCGCGCCTGCCCTGGAGCGATTGCAAGCTCGCTCGAGCGGCTCAAGTCGAGGACGGCCCAGCCGCGGGCCCGCGCCTCCTTGCGCAAGCGCGAATCCGGATTGGTCGCGATGGGATTGCCCACTGCGGTGAGCATCGGGAGATCCGAGCCGCTGTCCGAATAGGCGCACGAGGCGGTCATGTCCACGCCGCTTGCAGCAGCGTAGTCGCGCAATGCGGCCGCCTTGGCCTCACCTGCGAGCAATGGAGGAACGATGTCGCCAGTCGCGATGCCATCGCGAAATTCCAGACGATTGGCCAGCAGGTCGTCGAATCCAAAGTACTCGGCCGCCGGCTGCATCTCCAAGTCGATCCCTCCAGTGACCAAAACCGTGCGGTAGCCGGCCGCGCGATCCAGCGCCACGCGATCCTTCGCGAACTTGAATTGCTCCCCCCGGATCTGGGCCTCGAACAGGGCCGGTGCCTGTGCCCGCAGCCAGTCCTCCCGCAAGCCGCGGTAGAGCCGGAAGAAGACCACGTTGAACAGGCGGCGGGAAAACGCGTCCAGCGCCAGCCACAGCGGCACGCCGAGAACGGTCTTTCCGTATCGCCACATCGCCTGGGCGCGGCTGGGGTGCCGCTTGGCAACCCACGCATAGCGCGTCACGACGTTTCCGGAAACGAGCGTGCCGTCGAAGTCGTAGAACGCCACGCGGTCGCCGCTGCTCTGGGTGGGCGGCACTAACCGTGACCCAATCGCATCAGCCAGCCGAGCACGAAGATGGCCGCGACGAAGTAGCCGAAGCAGTACAGGCCGTAGTGCAGTCGATCCCGGTTCGTGGAGCGCCCGACGATCCCCATGACCGTCGATGCGAGCAGCGCGAACAGGAGTGACGCTTGCAGGTGTGATGGGCTGAACATCAGGCTCTTACTCTCTTGCCGGAAGCGATCTCGTAGGCGTCGACGATCGCCAATAGGTTCAGAAACCCGGCGCAGACAATGAATTTCGTGCCGTAGTCGTGGACGGCTCCCGGCACCGTCTCCTGCTCGTAGCCAAACCAGACGGTCAGCAGGTAGAGCGATCCGTTGCACAAGTCGCCGAAATATCCGCCGTAGGTCATGATCGTGGTGAACAGGTCCCCGGTCATGGGCGTGAACATCCGGCCCTGCATGGCCAGCCCTGCCAAGAACATCCCCGCGATGGAAAGCAGCAGGGCAGCGGCATGCCACGGCCGCTTTAGGTAGTAGTGCCCCGCACCTGGCACGAGCCAGGCGAGCAGCACCGGTGGGATCTGTGCAGAAAGCTTCGGCCGGGAAGCCTCCGCCCGACTGCGCTCGGAAGGTTTCGGTTCGGATGCCATCGTCATCGGTGCCGCGGAGGCGCGACTATAGCTTGCATTGAGTATGGCACGAATGAACTGGCAGGCCGCGCATGGATGCACCAACCAGTTGCCGTGATGCCTCTCGGTGAACCGTGCCCCGGGGCTCTCTCGTGGCGATTTAGAACATAACCGCCTGAATACAATGACTTTACCAGACAACCCAAGACTGCAGGATATCTTTCAGTGGCGGGATCACTTTCCGCCATGGTGTTTGTTGAGCTCTTGAGTCCGTTACCTCCAGATGTCACAGCGGTGGAGGGCTCCACTATTCGCCTCGCATTCGGGCCCGTCAGTCTGATCGAAGCGGTTGGGGTCAAGAAGGCCGAAAGAGTCCGACAAGGACCAGCCCGAAATGAAACACTAGGATCAAGGAGGACACCCATGGTCGAGCCCATAACCCGCGTCCGGATAGAATTGCGGCACCTCAAGCCCAAGATATGGCGTCGTGTCGACGTGCCGCTTTCGTCTTCGTTGATGTCACTGCACGAAATCATCCAAGCCGCGATGGGATGGAATGGCTCGCACCTGTTTGAATTCACGATTCGAGGTCAGGGCTATGGCATTCCCGACAGCGAAGCTGGCTTCGATGCCTGGGAGATCTTGGATGCAAGCAAGATCGAGCTGCAGGGGATCATCGACTGGGGGATCAGGCGGTTCACCTACACCTACGATTTCGGGGACGATTGGCAGCACGTGATTTCGCTCGGAAAACCGCGAATCGGTGATGCAGACATCGATTACCCGGCCTTTTCTGGAGGAGCCCGGCGATGTCCGCCCGAAGATGTGGGGGGCGTCGCGGGATTCGAGCAGTTTCTGGAGGCGGCGCAGGATCCAACCCACGAGGACCACGAAGAACTGATGGACTGGCATGAGTCTTGGCACCTGCGAGATTTTGACCCCGATGACATCAGCGAAGACTTGATCAGGATTAAACTTGCCCGGATTGCGAAAAGCCGTCGATGACGGATACGGGGCATCAGAGCCCGAACCCGGCTATTGCGACTGGCACCTCGTGTCCTGCGACCTTCGGCCGGACCCCTGCGTTTCCAGCTCAGGCGTCGTAAGCGAGAGCGCTGTCCGGACGGCAATGCGATTGGCACCACGGGAACTCCCAACGGCGGCGCAACAGCCGCGATTGTGAACTGGCCGGTTTTCGGCATTCACCCGCCTAGATCGAAGTCAGATGTACGGCCTTACCGACCGACCACAAGAGCTGGGGTCGTGCTTTCGACATGTGATCACGGCGAAGGGTGTCCGGTCAATCGATGCGTAGGTCGGACGTCGAGTTTGTCAGGCCCGGGGCGACCTCCGCATTGTCGGCCGTCCCAACGTAGGGCTCTCGGGATCCGCCTTATTCGGACTCGGGCTCGAACAGGGCAACGACACCCGCGGCTCCCGGAATTACATGCGATAATGCCCGTTTCCTTGAACGCCTCTCCGACAGCCATCGAACTCGCTCGCGGAGTAATGGAGGCGAGCCCAGGGTCCCGCGATTTCGTGGAGTATTCGCGATCGCTCGCGTCCCTCGCATACTCTAGGGACCGAAAGATTGCAGCCGAGGCAACGCGCACGCTCTTCGACGATGTCGTGCAACCGTTGGCTGACAGATTCGAATCCGATTCCTGCGATGTTCATGCCGCATTTATGGCCGAAGTTGTCCACGCTCCGGGCTCTCCGATCGCTGCGACCCTCAGAGAGCTTGGGTACACCCATCCACAGGACCTGATCGAACGCTACGGCATGCTGCGAAGCGAGGCACTCGAGAAGCAGGTTGTCAACGAAGACGTAGAGAAGGTAGTAGTGCTGTCGCGAGTGGAGGCCAAAGCGGATGTTGCAATCACCAGCGTCGTCTTGCAATGCGCCAGTGTCGCCTTCCGTTCCGCCGAGGTCGACTTGGTTGCGCCCAAGGAAAACGCCTACCTGATCGCGGACGGCCGGCGTGTGTATCGAGAAATCGTTTCGTACCCACTCGACGGCTCGCTCGCGAACCGACTGCTGGCGTGGAGGCGGATCCGCAACAAAGTGCGGACCAGCATTGAAGGATTCCGGGAGGGCGAGTGGCTGATTGTGGATCCGGACAGCTGCATAACCCTGAACGGCCTGCTGCCGCTCGCTGACGACCGCTATGTGCGCTTCTTCGAGAGCCGTTCGTATGCGGAGGGGGAGAGAGTTCCGATTGCGGAGCTCGCGGCCGATTGGTGCGGTCAGTGGTTTTTCTGGGGCGGCCTCGAAGTGTATCCTTCTGTCTCCGAAAGATCCGGAAACACCTCGGGAGGGTGGCGGCTGGCGATCACTCTTCGCAAGAGGCTCGCCGGCGTCAGCTATGCGGTCGGCGGATGGGAGTCCCGCCGGTTGAATGGTAGCTTCGAGGACGCGCTGCTCGAGTTGCTCCAAAAGCGCGGCTACTGGACCGTGCTGGACTGTGGGCGCGGCGAGTCCGATTCAACGGCCGCGACCGAGCGCGTCCGAGCCTTCCCGGGGTCGACGAGCCACTTGGCGGTTGCCGACGACGCAATGCGTAACCACGCGCGGTTGATGACCTACAAGGGAACTCTTCCCGCTTTCGGCGGTTGGGTCTCCGGAGCGGGCGTGTATGTCGGCTACGACACCGCGATGTCCCATGTGGTTGCAACGTTCGGCGTGCCGGTCATCCAAGTCTGTGTCGGAGCGCCGAACGAGATATATCGTTCGCGCTGGACTCCATTTTCGTACCAAGAGATCGTTTCGATTCCGGCGAACGGGCCTGAAGATGCCCCCAGCGTACTTGAACGCATCGAGACTGAACTGGAAAGGATCGAGGCTACCGACGCTCGGTTCGGCGTCGAAGACATCGATTGAATAGGCTCGCCGGCTGCTCCACGGAGGTCGACCGTCACCGTAATGGGACAAAGCGGGCTTGGCGATCGCCAGGGTCGAGATGTCAGGTGCGGCCGGAATGATTTGGAGTAAGTGGTCGCCCCGCTGGCCGTCGAGGCCCGCAACCCAAATCTCGGGTCCTTCGAGACGAACGGTCGCGCCCCCCATCGGCTCGCCAAGAGGCCATTACAGTCTGCCCTTGACGGTTGGACGGTTCAGCATTCAATGGCAGGCCCCTTGTTCTCAGCCGCTCCCATGAATTTCGCTACTGACCGTTTCGCCAGAGGGGCCGCTTTCGGAATTATCTCTTCCCTCGTTCACTCACGAATTCCCTTCCGACAACCCGCAACAAGATTGACCCCCTATGCGATTCGCGGGCGAACCTTGCTTCCTGCCCCGGAGGCGGCAATGCCCTTTGCTACTTGAAGGCAAACCGCTGCTTCCGCAGATGCCGCCGCCAACAGGGACATGCCATCTTGATCGCAGCTGTCGGGATCAGCACCGTAGTCCACTAGCAAATAGCCCAGTTGAGCTGCGATGCCCGGAGCGGGCGCGAAGACCATCGCTATCATCTATCTCGGCCTTGGCTCGGTGACCCTATCCATCGCGTCGAAACCCGCGGCTTCGAGAAAGCCGTTTCGGCTACGATCCGGTCAATCTTTCGGAGAATAGCCGCTACATCCGGGGAGCCCGTGAAGGGCAGAACGTACACCGGTGCTGGGCCAACTGGTGTCCACCGATGGCGAAACCGTTCGCTGGGGGCTCCCGCAAAGATCTCGACGACAGGCGTTGCATGCGCAGCGGCCAGATGGGCCGCGGCCGAATCGTATCCCACATAGACATCTGCTGCAGCCGTCCAAGCTCCAAAGGCCGCCAGACTGCCGCGCCATGTCAAGAGATCGGTTTGCTTCGACCACCCGGACTGGTCGCTAGACAATTCGCCAACCGTGCCGGCAAAGGCAGCGACGCGTTGATCTACCACCACAGCTTCTTCCTCACCCAAGCCGTAGTCGAGGACGATCCGAAAGCCGCGCCGGCGGAGCAACTCCAACAGGCGGTCCTCGAAGCGATCCCCGACACGTTTTGACGCGCGGCCGCCAACGCCGAAACTGACTGCGGCAAGCGGGCGACCGCCTTCGTCCGACAGACGCTCGCGTGAAGCTGGCGAAACCCGCGGGGGCACCCGTCCCACGCCTGCAAAGTCAACACCCCAAGCTCGGCTGCACCACTGTAGGGCGAGGGCACTCAGGCTAGAGTCCCCACTACCACCAGCAGAGCGACTTTCGAAGAAGTGATACGAGTTGTCTGGAGCGACAGGGAGCAGTCCCAACTGGGTCAGACGACTGTCAGGATCAACGACTAGGTATTCATCGCGCCGCAGCCCGTTGACGCTGCCCTGCACCGCCTCGCGTAGCTGGTTCCATGCCAGCAGGCGGTCGACCAGCAAGGCGGTTCGACCGTAAGAAATCTCGCAGTGGCCAATAGGATGGCCGCCGAGGATCAGGCCCGCGTTCTTCTTGGGCCCGATGAATTCGATCTCTGCCGCTGGGAACGCGCTGGCAGCGGCCAGCAGCAATGGCCTCGTTACCGCCACGTCGGCACCGAGCGTGATCCGGGAAAGGACGGCCACCTTCTTTACGTGGCCACGGTCGAGGCCCGCCAGCCTCGCAGCGGAGGCCGTCCGCCGATAGCGATCTAGCAGCGTTTCCGGCTCCCCGTACCCGAGAGCCCCCAAGGCCGCAGCGACCGGCGAGCCCGGCGCGTGCAGCACCTCGGACATGAACGCGGCGTAAGTGTCGCAAAGGGACGGCTCGAAGCGGTCTGCCCATTCCTCCACGAGTTCAGAGAACAGGGCTTTGGTGGCGGCCGCTGCCAAGTCTGGGTCCGAGCAGAAGGCCGCCTCGGCCAAGGATCGCGTGCAGTCGCTGAAGCCGCGAGAACCGGGCCGATGCTCCCTGACACCGTTGACAAGATCTTCGACCCGCACCAGCATTCAGGATGGCGAACCCGCTCGCAGAGAGCAACACTGGCCTGCCGGTATAATCGGATGCCGGGTCGGAGCCCGGAACCAGACTATGAAAGCTTCCCGTATCCACGAGTGTGGCGGCCCAGAGGTGATCCGCTACGAAGACGCCCCCGATCCTCGTCCGAAAGCGAACGAAGTGGTGATCCGCGTAAGGGCCTGTTCGCTCAATCACCTCGACCTCTGGGTGCGCGGCGGTCTGCCGACGCTCAGACTGCAGTTCCCGTGGGTTCTCGGCAGCGATGCCGCTGGCGAGGTGGTCGAGGTCGGCGAGCTGTGCGAGCGCGTCAAGGTCGGTGACCGCATCTTGGTCGCCCCGGGCCGAACGCTGTCCGCCGGCTACGAGACCGCTCGTGGGGTGGACAACGCCGCGCCTGATTACGGCCTGTTCGGATCGGTTTATCCGGGCTTAAACGCCGAGTATGTCGCGATCCCTGAGGCCAATGCACTGCCGATTCCGGGCAGCTTGAACTACGAGGAGGCCGCCTCTGTGCCGCTAGTGTTCCTTACGGCTTGGCACATGCTTGTGGGCATCGCCAAGATTCGGATGCTGGAAGACGTTCTGGTGATCGGCGGATCGAGCGGCGTGGGCATCGCCGCGATCCAGATCGCCAAGCTGCACCACTGCCGTGTCATCGCGACGGCTGGCGGAGACGACAAGCTCGCCAAGGCCAAGGCGCTAGGCGCGGACCATGTCATAGATCACTACAAGCAGTCGATCAAGGATGAAGTGAAGAGCATCACCGGGCGGCGCGGCGTGAGCCTCGTCTTCGAACATGTCGGCGCGGCGACGTTCGGCCACTCCGCGGCAGCGATGGCGCGTCACGGGCGCTTGGTCACTTGCGGCGCGACTACGGGATTCGATACCACTTTGAATCTCGGGCACCTGTTCGCCAAGCACCTAAGCCTGCATGGTTCTTACATGGGGACCATGGGAGAGCTTTACGACCTGCTGCGATTCTTCGAGCGCGGCCTGCTCAAGCCGGTGTTGGACAAGTCCTTTCCGCTAAGCGATGTTCGGGGAGCGCATGAGAGGATGGCGGCCAAGGAGCACTTTGGCAAGATCGTGATCGTTCCGGAATAGAAACCGTCGGATTTCCGATGTGCCGGTGAGGGATGTTTATTCGCCGAGGTGCCGCACGCCTAGAGCGCTCGCTTGCCCGATACGGTGGGTTCCCGGGCTATTCGCGCTCTCCAGTCTGCAACCCGTCTGCCGTCCATCCTTAGAACTCGGGCCGCTGCCATGTCAAGAACTTTGCGCGTAGCACAAACATTCATCTGCGGCCAAGGGAGGAGAGCCTGATCGCGAGTCTGATCGAATGCCGTGGTGAGCGCCCGTATCGACTGATCGCTAGGGTCTGGGACCAACAGTGCCCGGAGCGACGCGAGGGCATATCGCGGGTACGTGAGCTTTCGCGCCCGAGCATGCAGTAGCGTCAGGACTCCCGGCGTCGAATTCCACCATGCGCAAAGAGCCTTTTCGATCTCAGCACTCGAGTTCTGGGGCCTGACCGGCGTCCAAGCCGACCCCAGCAGAGGCTCGGACGCGTAGCATGCAGAGGCCCGAACCTGATGAGTGTAGATTCGATTCGCGATCAACAGGCGACTTGCCTTCGGGGCTAAGCTTTCCTCGGCATATCTGCGCATTCCTTTTCTAGGAACACCTAGCACATCGGACTTGGCTGCCATCGTCGTCTGTACTTCAGTCGGATGCTCCCAAAGAAGGGGGAAAGCCCAATTGACTCCGTGTGGCCGCTGAGCGGGCTCTCGCGGAGAATTGCGATCCGGGCTGTATTTCCCACCTGACTTGATTGGTGTCAAAAATGCATCGCGAACCCGTCGCCCCTCGGGCTCAACTTGGCAGACATCAGACGCCGACACCAAATGCACGCCCGCCAACGACTCGAGGATCTGGACCGCTTGTGCTAGCTGGCCGTCATAGAACTGCGCGGCTGTCCAATCGCCGCTGCGCACACGATACTCGGGCCAATCGAACTCAGTCCCCCAATCATCCAGCGCATTGCGCCCGTTGATCAGGTCTGCGAGAAGAATCGCCTCATGAGGATTCGAGGGCATGCGCGCAAGTGAAATGAATCTGGTGGATTCCCGGTGGTCGCCCGGGCGCCGCGCAAGAAGCAGAGATTCATGAATCGTAGTGTTCTCCGAGAAACTAACGTGCTGTGGATCGTGGCTCGTAACGATCGTCTCAATCTGAAAGCGCTCCGCGAGGAATCGTCTCTCGCCGATTCCAGAAGCATTCGTAAGCGCTGTTGTAGGAGCCACTTTGGCCAACGCTGCCGAGCCATCCGGCTTCAGCAACGCATCGGCTAGCGGAGAAAAGAATGTGCTTACGCTTGTTTGATCTATTGCATCGTGAGCTAAGCGATCTCGCTCCACCAGGAACTCAGAAATCTCCATCTCCCGCTCTTGGAGGGAGCGCCTGTCGCTGAGGTCGTACTGGCGATTTCGGATGTCATTCCGCGTGAAGGGCGGATTCATGATCACTAAGTCAAACAGCTGCGTCAGAGACTCGTCCGGAGCAGCGCCAGGCTCGGCACGTTCAGCCTCGAGTTCCTTGGCTGTCGGCAGGGGAGCCGCAAAGCTGGCAATGTCCCGCTCGTCTGCCGCTGTAGCTAGCAACTCCAGCGACCCAGCCTTGTATTTCTTGTTCGCCTGCCGGCCATGTTGCATCGTGAACAGATTCATCCGTCTGTAGTCGACACGGGGGTTCCCAAGCGTCAAGTTGCAGGCGGCAAGCTGGACACCATGCCGGTTGATGTCGAGACCGTAAATTACATCTTCGACCAGAGCTAGGTGTAGCAGGTCGAGTTCGGCTTCTGTTCCGGCCGCACCCTCGTAGCGGTCTCGAATCGAATGCATGACGGCCATGAGGAGAGTTCCGGTTCCGCAAGCAGGATCAATGACCTTGAGCCCTGCCAGTGTCTCCACGTCAGACCAGTCCTGCGATGACTCACTAAGGGCAAGCCTAGCGAGCAGGAGCGCAGACACATTGTTCGTATAGAACGATCCGTCATACCTTGCCGAAGACAGCAGGCGATGATACAGGGGTCCCGCATGGTCGAACCGGAGGGACGCCAACTCGTCTGCAACCGCAATTGCGTTCTCTGCGATCCAATTCAGTGGCTGGGTCAAGTCGGCATCAGGAAGTGCGTTCACTACCGCAAGAGCCGGAGAGAACACCGGATGATAGTCAATGGCGAGAATCTCGCGCCATGCAGCGCGGATAGCAGAAGGCAGTCCGTCAAGGTCGACTCGCATCACCTCTTCAAACTTTGTGATGGGGCCCAGCGGTTTGACGAGCCGCAGGCGCTGGTGCAGAAGCGCGGCATTGGAGAGTATTAGAGCCGCGATCAGCGGCGATGCCTTAAGATCTTCTCCTGTCTTGGGCAGCGCGAGCGCATCGGCCAAAGCTTGCGAGGACCCTTGCCGTTCAACACCGATTTTCATTTCCAATTAGACCCTAATTCCGGCTTGCACAATCAGGCGTCAGAACGTCAACTTCGATTGCAACACCTTTAGATTGAGTTATTTGGAATCTTTCTGGGCCTCCCGTCCCCTAGCTGCGGTTCGG